>DAIETC010000047.1 GCA_027345905.1 Kineosporiaceae bacterium
TGCCTGCTGATCGTGGGTGCCGAGAGCACGCGGGTGAGCCGCGCCGGCGTGTGGACGCCGAGGTACGTGCGGTGAGTGCTGCCGTCCACTTCGTCGGCGCCGGACCGGGCGCGGCCGACCTGCTGACCGTGCGCGCGACGCACCTGCTGGCACAGGCGGACCTGGTGCTCTATCCCGGCACCTACCTCGATCCCGACGTGCTCGCCCACGTCGGCCCGAGCGCAGAGCTCGTCGACACCCAAGACCTCGACCTCGACACGATGGTCGCGCGGATGGTCGGCGCAGCTGGCGCGGGGCAGACGGTGGTGCGATTGACGTCCGGCGACCCGTCTCTCTATTCCGCGCTGCACGAGCAGACCCGCCGGCTCGATGCTGCCGGGGTTGCCTGGTCGGTGACGCCCGGGGTGCCCGCCTATGCTGCCGCTGCTGCGCTGGTCGGGAGCGAGCTGACGGTGCCGCTGGTGGCGCAGTCGGTGGTGCTGACCCGCACCCAGGCCCGCTCTACCGCGATGCCGGAGTCCGAGTCGCTGGCGGCGTTCGCTGCGACCCGCTCGACGCTCGTGCTGCATCTGGCGATCACGCGTGTGCGGGCGCTGATGGCCGAGGTCGAACCGGAGTACGGCGAGGACTGCCCGGTGGCCGTCGTCTACCGCGCCAGCCAGCCCGGGGAGCAGGTGCTGCGTGGCACGGTGGCGACCATCTCGGAGGTGGTGGAGGCGGCAGGGCTGCGCCAGGCGGCCGTGATCCTGGTCGGCTGGGCGCTGGCCCGCGAGGGCGGCGAGTCCTATCTCTACGACGCGGCCCGCGACCGGAGCTCGAAGCGACGCGGCGATCGGGGGCTCTGATGGAGCTCTACGACGTCATCAACCGTCGTCGTGACACTCGCCGAGAATTCACAGGTGAGCCGTTGGCCGCCGAGGTGCTGGAGCGGCTGCTGTCGGCGGCTCACTGTGCACCGAGTGTCGGGATGAGCCAACCGTGGGACTTCGTGCTGGTCCGCTCGCCGGCCGCGCTCAGCGCTTTCGCCGACCACGTCGCGCTCGAGCGGGACACGTTCGCGGCGACGCTCAGCGGTGAGCGCGCCGAGACGTTCTCGCGGATCAAGGTCGAAGGGATCCGCGAGTCGCGGCTCGGGATCGTGGTCGGCTACGACCCGACCCGCGGCGGGCCGAGGGTGCTCGGGCGGCATGCCATCGCCGACGCCGGGCTCTACTCGGTGGTCTGCGCCATCCAGAACCTCTGGCTCGCCGCGACCGCCGAGGGCCTCGGGGTGGGGTGGGTCAGTTTCTACCGCGAGGAGTTCCTGCGCGACCTCGTCGGCATGCCGGAGCACGTACGGCCGGTGGCGTGGCTCTGCGTCGGCGCCGTCTCGGAGCTACCGGACGTGCCTGACCTGGAGCGCTACGGCTGGCGGCACCGCTCGCCGTTGGCGAGCGTCCTGCATGAGGAGAGGTACGGCGTCAGCGCGTCAGTGCCCACTGCGTGACGGTACGGGCCGGGGTCCACCCGGTGAAGGCGCCGACCGGTGCACTGGTCTCGACCGAGACTCGGGTCAGCTCGCCGCCGTGCTCCCGGTAGAGCCGACCGAGCAGCATCTCGGTCTCGAGCGTCACGCCGTGCACCACCAGCCGGCCGGCCGGTCGCAGCGCCGTCAGGCAGGCGTCGATCACCCCGTAGCGGGTGGCGCCGCCGCCGACGAAGATGGCGTCCGGCGGGCGGAGCCCGGCGAGCGCGCCGGGGGCCCGTCCGTGCACGACCTCGAGCCCCGGCACACCGAGACTCGTGGCGTTGCGGCTGATCCGCGCAGCACGGTCGGCGTCCGCCTCGACCGCCGTCGCCGAGCAGGACGGGTGGGCGCGCATCCACTCAACCCCGACCGAGCCAGCGCCGGCGCCGACGTCCCACAGGTG
>DAIETC010000057.1 GCA_027345905.1 Kineosporiaceae bacterium
CGTCGGCCCCGCGGCGGCCGGACGGGCGCAGGTCGCTGGCCCGAAGCCGCGAGCGGGAGGTGGCTCGCGCGGTGGCGGCCACTGCGCGCAGCTCGGCGCGCACCGTCGGGGGAGCGAGCACGCTGGCAGCCCGGACGCCCACGCTGACGCCGCGGTTGGCCACCGGCGCCAGCCCGCCCGTGGCCAGCCCGGCGAGCACGTCCGGCAGCAGGTGCCCCACCCAGCGTTCGGGGTTCTCGCGCAGGGTCGGCCAGTCGACGACGGCCAGCGCGACCTGGCCCGGATGCCCGGCGGCCGCCCGGACGCCGGCCGCCAGCTGTCGAGCGTCGGCTGCCCAGCCCGCGGGGTCGATCAGCAGCCGGTTCGGGCTGGCCAGCGCGAGCGCGGTGAGTGTGGTGAGGGTCGACTCCACGGCGCCCAGCTGCAGCTCGCGTTGCAGGTCGATCAGGCCACGCACCAGCCGCACCAGAGCGTTCGGCTGCTCGGGAGCCGCACGCGCGGCGGTGCGCAGGCTGTCGGCGGCCGCCGCCGCGCTGGATCGCACGGACGCCCGGGCCTGCTCCAAAAGCCTCAGCCCGTGAGCGCGCAGGGCGGCGGCAGCCTGCAGCTGCGCTGGTGAGGGCAGCGCCGACGTCCGCAGCAGGGCGCTGGCTCGTCGTTCGAGCTCGATCGCCTCGTCCGCCACGCGCTGGGCCGCGACGAGCGCTGCGGCGTGCGCCCGGACCGCCTGCGCACCCCCGGCCATGGCGCGGGCGGCGCAGGCGTAGGGCTGGGGCACCGAGCGCATCAGGTGCACGAACGCCAGCGCCGCCGCGCCGCTCCAGCTCGGCGCCGACCACGTGTTCATCAGCCGGTCGGCGGCGCCCAGGCCCTGGGCCATGGCCTGCAGCTGCTCGGCCAGCTCGCTCACCCGGTGCGGCGCCCCGGGGACCAGGTCAACTCCGGTGCGGGCGCCCGCCAGCTCACCGCCGTCCGGCACGACGGCTCACCCCCGGCGGACACGGCGTGGCGTCATCGCCGAGGTCGCCGCCGCGTCGGCTCGCTCGTACGTCTCGGCGACCAGCTGCAGCACGTCGGCGAGCCGTCGCGCGTCGGCACCCATGAGCGCCAGCCCGTGCTGCCAGCGCTGGGCGAACAGCTCGGCGGCCTCGCGCAGCACGGGGTCGCCCCCGTCGCCCGCCCGGCCCCGGACGACGCCAGGGTGCTCGACCAGGTCGAACGCGGCCCGTGCGCCGCCCCGTAGGTGCCCGCAGATCTCGCGAAGCTGCCCCGTCTGCACCTGGTATCGCCCCATCAGCCGAGGCTAGGGGCTGGCGCACGGGGCCGCCGCGTCCGTCCACAGGCCCCTGGCCCGGGACGGACTACGGCCGGCGGGATGGATCGGTCGATGTGGGACGTTGTCCCCATAGATCGCCGCAACCGGTGGGACGCCTTGGAGGACACGTGCTGGACCCCGACGACCTGTACACGACCACGGACGCCGCGCGTGGCCTGACCGCGCCGGTGCTGGTGCATGCCATGACCGGCTTCATCGACGCGGGCGCCGCGGGCCGGTTGGCGGCCGACCACCTGCTGTCCACGCTCGAGCACGAGCTGGTCGCCACCTTCGACGCCGACCAGCTGATCGACTACCGCTCCCGCCGTCCGGTCATGGTCTTCGACAAGGACCACTACGAGTCCTACGACGCGCCCCAGATCCAGCTGCATGCCGTCCGCGACCTGCAGGGTCGCCCGTTCCTGATGCTCACCGTCCTGGAGCCGGACCTGCACTGGGAGAGCTTCGTCTTGGCCGTGCGCGCGCTGGTCGAGCGGTTCTACGTCGGTACGACGATCGGCGTGCACGCCATCCCGATGGCGGTGCCGCACACGCGCCCGATCGGTGTCCTGGCGCACGCAAACCGAGAGGGGCTCGCGCCGCAGCGGCAGAACTGGGTCGGCACGGTGCAGATCCCCGCCTCGGTCGCCGCACTGCTCGAGCTGCGCCTGGGCGAGTCCGGCCACGACGCGCTGGGTTTCGTGGTCCAGGTTCCGCACTACCTCGCCGACATGGCCTACCCGCAGGCCGCGGCGGTTCTGGTCGACAACCTCGCGCAGTCGGCGGACCTGACCTTGCCCACGGCGGCGCTGCTGGCTGCCGGCGAGCAGGCCCGGGCGGCCGTCGCCGAGCAGGTCGCCGCCTCACCCGAGGTCGCGCGCGTCGTCCAGGCGTTGGAGCAGCAGTACGACGCGCACGCCGGGTCGCACGGACGCCAGAGCCTGATGGCCGCCGAGGCAGCGGCGTTGCCCTCCGCGGACGAGCTGGGCGCCGAGGTGGAGCGGTTCCTGGCCGAGCACCGCGGAGACGAGCCGCAGGCCTAGCGCCTGGCGGCACCGATACGCCGCCCGCCGTTTGCGCAAGGTTCACCGGGCGCACCATGACAGTTCAGGTATGTCACCAAGGATGCGTAACGACCGTTAGATCGGTGTTGCAATCCTGGGGAGCCTGGCATGGGGACGTCATTCACTTCGGTATCGCGGCTAGCCGGGGCGGCTACGCTCGCGCTTGCCTTCATCGCATTGTCGGCATGTGGGTCACCGGCCACGAGCGCAACCAGTCCGGGCGCGGGCCCAAGCCCCTCGGCGTCCGCCGCAGACTCCGCGGCTACGTCGACCGGCGGCGCTGCGGCCGTGACGCCGCTGGTGGTCTACTCCGCGCAGGGGTACGACGCTCCGGTCACCAAGGCGTTCACCCAGGCCACCGGCATCCCGGTCAAGCTCGTGGACGACAGCACCGGTCCGTTGCTGACCAAGGTCGCCGCCGAGCGGAACAACCCGCAGTGGGGGCTGCTCTGGGTGGACGGCGACACCGCCTTCGCTGCGCTGGACAAGCAGGGCGTGCTGATGCCCTACACGCCCAAGGCGCCGCTGAACGCTGCAGGCCAGGCTCTGGTGCCCGCTGACCACTCGTACGTGCCGGTGAGCACCACCGTCATGGCCGCTCTGATCTACAACGGTGCGAAGGCGCCCGGTGTGCCGACGAGCTACCAGGACCTGCTCGCCGCGAAGTACCGCGGGCTGGTGGGCATGAACGACCCGTCGCAGTCCGGCCCGACGTTCCCGTTCATCGCCGGACTGATGAACCAGCTCGGGGGACAGGGCACGGGGGTGGCCGCCGGTGAGGCGTACTTCACCAAGCTGAAGACCAACGGCCTGCACGTGTTCCCGACCAACGGTGACACCCTGCATGCCTTGGAAACCGGCCAGATCAGTTACGGCCTGATCCAGAGTTCGGCGGCCGCCGGAGAGATCGCCAAGGTGAAGCCCTCGACCGCGTTCGTTCCCAAGGTCACCTACCTGCCCAAGGCGACCTTGCTGCCGGGAGTCATCGGCATCGACAAGGGCGCGCCACCTGCGGTGCAGGTCGAGGCCGAGAAGTTCGTGGAGTTCGTCCTGTCACCAAAGGGTCAGGCGGCCATGCAGGCCGGTGATCCGACGGGTGACTCGCTGTACTGGCCAGTCGTGAACGGGGTGACACCGCTGCCCGCGTTACCGCCCATCCCGGCGTTCCAGAAGATCGACCCCTACTTCTGGGGCCCCCTCGAGGGCCAGATCAACACCTTCTTCGACACCTCCATCAAGTAGCGCGGTGACAACCGCCACGACGGTTCGCGAGCGGTCGCCGTTCGTGGGCGGCAGGAGGGACACCAACGGCGCCCGGCTGTGGTTCTCGCGCCTGCACAGCGGACCGTTGGTGGCGTTCTGGGTGCTCATCGTCGCCATCCTGGTGCTGCCGATCGTGCTGTTCCTGCTCGTCGCGTTCAGCCCCGCGCTGTTGGGCCAGGGACCACAGTGGTTCACGACGGATGCGTTCGGCTCGGCGCTCTCGGGCGGCTTTCGGCAGGCGGCCGTCAACTCCCTGGTCGTGGGTGTGCTTGCCGGCGTCGCGGCCACGCTGATCGGGAGCGGCGTGGCCTGGGCGGTCGCGCGCACCGACGTGCCGGGCAGGGCAGTGTGGTCCGGGACGATGTTCGCTCTGCTCCTCGCACCGTCCTACTTGATCGCGCTGGGCTGGGAACGCTTGCTGGAACCGGCCGGAGTGCTGGACCTGCTGGGAGCTCGCACCGGCGCTGTGCGGGGCGCGTTCTACGGTGCTTTCGGGGTGGTCGTGGTGCTGACGGTGAAGGGCGTTCCCTTCGCCTACCTCGCCCTGTCGGGGGCGCTGCGCGGGCTGGGCGAGGCATACGAAGCGGCCGCCCGGGTGCACGGCGCCGGCCCGCTGGGCACCGCCCGGATGATCGCTTCGCTGTTGGCGCCGGCGTTCTGGTCGGCATTTGCCATCGTGTTCGCCGAGTCGGTCAGTGACTTCGGAGTGGCCGCCACGTTGGCCAACGACGCCCACTTCCCGGTCGCGACGTACGCGCTGTACAACGCCGTCGACAGCTTTCCGGTGAACTTTCCGGTCGCCGCTGCCGTCGGCTGGGTGCTCATGGGCATGGCGGGGTTGGCTCTGCTGGCACAGACCGCTGCGATGCGCGGGCGAAGCTACCGGGTGCTGGGTGGGCGCAACCGCCCCGCCCGACGTCATCGGCTCAGCCGAGGCGCTCGACTTGTGAGCGTCGGGGCGCTGTCAGCGGTGGTCGGGATCGGCCTCGGAGTCCCCGTGTTCGGCGCCGTGGCCGCCTCCTTGGTGCAGGGCCTGGGATCGTTGGTCGGCCAGCACGGGCTGACCCTGGAGAACTATGCCCGGGTGATCCGCAGCCCGGCCCTGCACGCCCCACTGGTGTTCTCCGCCGAGCTGGCCGCCGCCACCGCCACCGTTTCGGTGGCGCTCGGC
>DAIETC010000106.1 GCA_027345905.1 Kineosporiaceae bacterium
GCACCCAGGTGCTGGACGCCACCGAGTCCGACCTCGGTGGGTACAAGGACATCTCGATCGCGGTCAAGTCCCGCGGGACGCCGGCGCCGGGCGCGGGCGTCTGGTCGCGGCTGAAGTACGAGGGCGGGGTGCACCGCGTGCAGCGGGTGCCGGTCACCGAGTCGCAGGGCCGGATCCACACCTCGGCCGCCGGCGTGCTCGTGATGCCCGAGCCGGACGAGGAGGTCGAGCTGGAGATCGGGCCGAACGACCTGCGCATCGACGTGTTCCGCTCCTCGGGCCCGGGCGGGCAGAGCGTGAACACCACCGACTCCGCCGTGCGGATCACGCACCTGCCGACGGGCACCGTGGTGTCCTGCCAGAACGAGAAGAGCCAGCTGCAGAACCGCGAGCAGGCCATGCGGATCCTGCGGGCCCGGCTGCACGCCCTGGCCCAGGAGGCGGCAGACGCCGAGGCGTCTGCCGCCCGGCGCAGCCAGATCCGCACCGTCGACCGCTCGGAGCGGATCCGCACCTACAACTTCGCCGAGAACCGGATCAACGACCACCGCACCGGCTTCAAGGCGTACAACCTGGATGCGGTGCTGGACGGTGACCTGGACGCGGTGGTCGAGTCGGCGGTCCGCGCGGACGAGGCGGCTCGGCTGGGCGCTATGGGGGAGGGGTGAGCAGCCTTGCGCTCACGCTGCGGGCGGCCACCAGCCGGCTCGAGTCGGCCGCAGTGCCAAGTGCGCGCCACGACGCCGAGGCGCTCGCGGCACACGTGCTGGGTCGCTCGCGGACGCAGGTCGCGACCGCCGCGCTGCGCGGTGACGATGCCGATCTCGGGGAGCGCTTCGAGGCACTGGTCGACGAGCGGGCGCGGCGCGTGCCGCTGCAGCACCTAGTCGGGACGGCGCCGTTTCGCGACCTGGTCCTGGACGTCGGCCCCGGAGTCTTCGTCCCGCGCCCAGAGACCGAGCTGGTCGCCGAAGCCGTTGTCGCAGAGGCCATGCGGCTGCAGGGCGGTGGGGATCGTCCCTGTGTCGTCGACCTGTGCGCGGGGTCGGGTGCCATCGCCTTGGCGGTGGCCACCGAGGTGCCCGCTGCCGACCTCCATGCGGTCGAGCTGTCGGCGCAGGCATGTGCGTGGGCCCGGCGCAACACCGAGCGGCTCGCGCCCGGGCTCGACCTGCGGCTCGGTGACTGTGCGACGGCGTTCGATGACCTGGACGGTGACGTCGACGTCGTCGCCAGCAACCCGCCGTACGTGCCGCCGGGCGCCACGCCGCTCGAGCCCGAGGTGCGCGACCACGACCCTGCGGTGGCGCTGTACGGCGGCGGTCCCGACGGGTTGGACGTGCCGCGGCAGGTGTTGTTGACCGCGGCCCGGCTGCTGCGGCCGGGGGGGCTGCTGGTGATGGAGCACGCCGACGTCCAGCAGGGTGCATTGCTGCGAACGCTGCGGTCCTCGGGGTCATGGCGTGCCGAAGAGGGGCACCGCGACCTCGCCGGGCGCCCGCGGTTCGTGACCGCCCGCAGGCGTGGCGCCGCGATGACAGGATCGGCCTGGTGAGGACCATCCAGACCGGCACGGACGAGGGCCGGACGACGGGAGCCCGGCTGGCCGCGGACGCCGTACAGCGCGGCGAGGTGGTGGTGCTGCCGACCGACACCGTGTACGGCGTCGGGGCGGACGCCTTCGACCCCGGCGCGGTCGCTCGGGTTCTGGCGGCCAAGGGACGCGGACGCGACATGCCGCCACCCGTCCTGGTGCCGCATGCGCGGACCCTGGACGGCCTGGCGACCCAGGTGCCAGATGATGCCCGCGAGCTGATCGCCGCGTTCTGGCCCGGCCCGCTCACCCTGGTATGCCGCGCGCAGCCCTCGCTGCGCTGGGACCTGGGCGACACGGGCGGCACCGTGGCGCTGCGGATGCCGCTGCACCGGGTGGCCCTGGCCGTGCTCGAGCTCACCGGCCCGCTGGCGGTCACCAGCGCCAACCGAACCGGGCGCCCCCCGGCCACGACCTGCGACGAGGCGGTCGAGCAGCTGGGCGAGGCGGTGTCGGTCTACCTGGACGCCGGTCCGAGCCCGGCCGGCCTGGCGTCCACGATCGTGGACGTCACCGGTGCCCTGCCCCGGGTGCTGCGCCTGGGCGCGCTGTCCCTGGAGCGGCTGCGCGCCGTCGTCCCAAGCCTCGAAAGCCCCCTTCCGACGTGATCGCGCAAAGCACGCGAACGCGTGGTTTGTGACGCGGGTCCGCGTCACAAACCAACATGCGGCATGCGTTACGTGGTCACGTCGGGGCACAGGTCGACACGGGCGCGGCCGGGCACCGGATGCTGACGTCCAGGGCCTAGAGTTGGCGCGACCTGCCTTTGACCGACTGACTTTCGACCCCTGACCTCGAGCACGAGAGCGAGCGCATGAGCCAGACCTTCTGGGGCCCGGACTTCGAGGCCTTGCAGCGCGAGGACCCGCAGATCGCCGATGTGCTGCTGGGGGAGCTCGAGCGGCTGCGCGGCGGTCTGCAGCTGATCGCCAGCGAGAACTTCACCTCGCCGGCGGTGCTGGCCGCGCTGGGCTCGACGTTGAGCAACAAGTACGCCGAGGGCTACCCGGGACGGCGCTACTACGGCGGGTGCGCCGAGGTCGACAAGGCCGAAGAGATCGGCATCGCCCGCGCCAAGGAGCTGTTCGGCGCCGAGCACGCCAACCTGCAGCCGCACTCGGGGGCCAACGCCAACCTCGCGGCGTACGGCGCCTTCTGTCAGCCCGGCGACACCATCTTGGCGATGAGCCTGCCGCACGGCGGGCACCTGACGCACGGCGCCAAGGTCAGCTTCAGCGGCAAGTGGTTCAACGCCGTCCACTACGGGGTCAACCCGGCGAGCGAGCACATCGACTACGACCAGGTGCGCGACCTGGCCCGCGAGCACCGCCCGAAGATGATCATCTGTGGCGGCTCGGCGATCCCGCGGCTGATCGACTTCGCAGCCTTCCGCGAGATCGCCGACGAGGTCGGCGCTGTCCTCATGGTCGACGCCGCGCACTTCATCGGCCTGGTCGCCGGCAAGGCGATCCCGAGCCCGGTGCCCTACGCCGACGTGGTGACCTTCACCACGCACAAGGTGCTGCGTGGCCCGCGCGGCGGGATGATCGTCTGTAAGGCCGAGCACGCGGCGAAGATCGACAAGGCCGCCTTCCCGATGATGCAGGGCGGCCCGCTGATGCACGCCGTGGCGGCCAAGGCGGTTAACCTCAAGGAGTGCCTGACGCCGGCGTACCAGCAGTACGCCAAAGACGTCATCGCCAACGCCCAGGCCCTGACCGCCAGCCTGGCCGAGCAGGGGATGCGCCCGGTTACCGGGGGCACCGACACCCACCTGGCGCTGCTTGACCTGCAGGGCACCGGCGTCACCGGCAAGGAGGCCGAGGCGCGCTGCGACGCCGCCGGTATCGTGCTGAACAAGAACGCGATCCCGAACGACCCGCAGCCGCCGAGCATCGCCTCCGGCATCCGGGTGGGCAGCCCCTCGGTCACCACGCAGGGCATGGGTGCGGAGCAGATGAGCCAGATCGGTGCCCTCATCGGGCGCGCGGTCAAGGGCTCGGACGCCGACCCCGACCACCCGGTCGCCCGCGAGGTCCGCGCGGCGGTCGGCGAGCTCGTCGCGGCCTTCCCTGCCTACCCCCGCGGCTGACCCGAGCAGCCGCCGGGCCATGGCCGGGCCAGGACCAAGGGGGAGCGCCGCGTGCGCGAGTACCTGTTCGTCCTGATGTTCGCGGCCGCCGTGACCTACCTGCTGACACCCGTCGTGCGGACGCTGGCGATCCGCTTCGGGGCCCTGACCCCGGTGCGCGACCGCGACGTGCACGCCGTCCCCACCCCACGCCTCGGCGGGACGGCGATCTTCCTGGGGTTCGCCACGGCCGTGCTGGTCGCCAGCCATCTGCCGTTCCTGTCCTCGGTATCGCAGGACTCCACCGACCTGCGCGCGGTGCTGCTCGGTGGCGGGCTGGTGTGCCTGCTCGGCGTCGCCGACGACATCTGGGGCCTGGACGCCGTCACGAAGCTGGCCGGGCAGGTACTCGCCGCCGGGGTGATGGCCGCGCAGGGCGTGCAGCTGCTGTCGCTGCCGATCTTCGGGGTGACCTACCTGCCGACACCGGTGATGGTGACGATCACCGTCCTGCTCGTGGTGGTGACGATGAACGCCGTGAACTTCGTCGACGGGCTGGACGGGCTCGCCGCCGGCATCGTCGGGATCGCCGCCATCGGCTTCTTCGCCTACGCCTACAGCATCTCCAAGGACTACTCCGCCAACGGGGTGTTCTCGATCGCCTCACTGGTCGCCGTGGCCCTGATCGGGTGCTGTGTCGGGTTCTTGCCGCACAACTTCAACCCGGCCCGGATCTTCATGGGCGACAGCGGTTCGATGCTGCTGGGGTTGCTGCTGTCGGCCGCGACCATCTCGCTGATCGGCAATGTCGACCCCTCGACGGTCAGCGCCCAAAGCGCCGGGCGGCTGCCATCGTACCTGCTCTACGCCTTCCCGGTGCTGATGCCGGTAGCGGTGCTCGTCGTGCCGCTGCTCGACCTGGTCCTCGCGATTGTCCGCCGCACCCGCGCCGGCCGTCGTCCCTGGCATCCCGACGCCGAACACCTGCACCACCAGCTGCTCTCGCTCGGTCACAGTCACACCGGAGCCGTCGTCGTCCTGTACGTGTGGACGGCGCTGGTCGCCTGGGGTGCGGCCGCCCTGGCGCTGCTGCCGGTCGTGTGGGCACTGGCCCTGGCGTCCGCGCTGCTGGCGCTGGCATCGGTGCTGACGATTCGCGGGCCCCGGGCTGGACGACCGGTGCAGCGCTTGTGATAGCGTTCACAAGCGATGTGGCGTCGGGTTCCGGCCCTGGTGCCGGCGCACCTTGATCCCCGCTTGACCGGTACGTGACCATCGAGCACAGCATCTAGGCTGTCCTCGACCACACGCACCAGCTCGACGATCCTGCTCGACGACCGCTTGCAGTCCGACCACCACCTGCAGTCCGACCACCACCTGCCCAGACCTGACCACCCCCGAGCCGCCGAAAGGCAGGCCCCCGCGATGGCCAAGGATGTCCGCGCCACCGATGCGCTCAAGCGTGCCACCGCTGGGCGCGCGGGCGATCCGTTCGGTGCGCTGCTGCGTGGCTCGCTGGTGCCCACTGTGCTGGTAGCCGCCCTGGTCGTGGCCGGCGGCGCCCTGTTCGGCGCCCGTGCCGCCTGGTCGGCAGTGCTGGGCGCCGCACTGGTGATCGGCTTATTCTCGGTGAGCCTGTTGGTGATGCGCCGCACGGCCCACGTCGACCCCGCCACGGCAATGGCCATCGTGCTCGCCACGTACACCCTCAAGATCCTGGCTCTCGGGATCGTCCTGGTCCTGCTGCGCGACGCTGCGTGGCTCGACGGTCGCGCGCTGGCCTGCAACGTCATCGCCTGCACTCTCGTGTGGCTCGCCACCGAGCTGCGCGCCTTCACCCGGCTGCGGATCCCGGTCACCGACGCGGGTGCGCCATGATCGCCGTAGGCACTCGGGTGCGCTGCTGCTACGGTGAACGCCGCCATGGACGGGTCATCGGGACGCCGCGAGCCGGCGTCCGGCCGCGAGGCGGACCAGGCGTGGCGTTCCTTCGCCTACCTGCTCTCCGGGCCGTTGCTGTACGGCGGGGGCGGCCTGCTGCTCGACCGGTGGCTGGGCACCTCGTTCCTGCTCCCGGTGGGGATCGTCGGGGGAATGGCGCTGTCGATCTACCTGATCTGGTTCCGCTACGGTTCTCGCTGATCCATCCGGCACCCTCCAGCCGGCCCGGTCGGCGAAGCGCCCCGCCGACCGCACCGACGTCCGAGGAGATCGCGTGAGCATCGTGGCTCTGGCAACTGAAGGCTCGGGGTACACCAGCCCCGGGGTCGCCGACTTCTGGCAGCCGCTGGTCGGCAACGGCGCGTTCGCGATCACCCGGGCCAGCGTGGCCATCCTGGTCTCGGTCGCCGTGCTCAGCTGGCTGTTGCTGGCCGGCACCAAGCGCATGGCCGTCGTCCCCAGCAAAAGGCAGTTCGCCACCGAGTCGACGTACGGGCTGGTCCGCAACGGCCTGGGCCGCGACATCATCGGCAGCCACGACTTCTTGAAGTTCGTGCCGCTGCTGTTCACGATGTTCGTCCTGATCTTGCTCAACAACCTGTTCAGCATCATCCCGGTCGTGCAGTTTCCGACCATGAGTCGAGTGGCCTTCCCCACCGCGCTCGCACTCGTCGTCTTCGTCGTCTACCACGTCGTGGGCTTTCGCAAGCACGGCCTGGTCGGATACTTCAAGTCCATCATCCCGGCTGGGTTGTCCGTCGGGCTGATGATCCCGATCTTCCTGCTCGAGCTCATCACCGACCTGTTCACCCGGCCGGTCACGCTCGCCCTTCGTCTGTTCGGCAACATGTTCGCCGGGCACCTGCTGCTCGTGCTGTTCATCGGCGGCGGTGAGTACCTGCTGCTGCACGGGGCCGGCGCGTTCAAGCTGGCCGGCGTCGGGGCACTGGGCATGGGCTTCGTCATGACCGTCTTCGAGATCCTGGTGCAGGTGCTGCAGGCTTACATCTTCACCCTGCTCGCCGCCCTCTACATCGCCGGCGCCGTCGCCAACGACCACTGACCGTACGACCGGCGTCCGGGCGACCGCCCCGGCGCATCGCACCCCACGAAAGCGAGTGACCATGCAGGGCAACATCGCGATCCTCGGTTACGGCCTGTCCGCCATCGGCCCCGGTATCGGTGTCGGTCTGATCTTCGCCGCCTACATCAACGGGGTGGCCCGCCAGCCCGAGGCCCGGGGCATGCTGCAGCCCATCGCCTTCCTGGGCTTCGCCCTGGCCGAGGCCCTGGCCATCTTCGGGCTTGCGCTCGCCTTCGTCTTCCGCTGACCCGCCCGGCCTTTCGACCCCTGACCTGGACCACGAGGAGCCCCCGTGCCTGACGCCGCGATCGCCGCGATCAACTGGCAGGAGACCTACCCGATCATCCCGCACCCCGGCGAGCTGATCTTCGGTTTCCTCGCGTTCGCGATCCTGTACTTCGTGGTGGCCAAGAAGGTGGTGCCTCGCCTGGAGGCGATGTACGCCGAGCGCCGCGCCGCGATCGAGGGCCAGATCGAGGCGGCGAACGAGGCACAGTCGCAAGCGCAGGCCGCGTTGCAGGAGTACCGCGAGCAGCTGGCCCAGGCGCGC
>DAIETC010000163.1 GCA_027345905.1 Kineosporiaceae bacterium
ATCGCGATGTGCTGCACGTTCGGTGACCTCACCGACGTGCAGTGGTGGCGTGAGCTGCAGCTGCCGAACCGCACGGTGATCGGCCGCGACGGGCGACTGCTGCGCGAGACCCCCGACTGGATCGGCAGCGAGTCGGGGCGCGTGCACTACGGAGAGCTGGCCGGCAAGACCGTGTTCTCCTCCCGCGAGGCGGTCGTCGCCGCGCTGCGCGCGAGCGGCGACCTGGACGGCGAGCCGAGGCCCACCCAGCGGGTGGCGAACTTCTACGAGAAGGGCGACAAGCCGCTCGAGATCGTGTCGTCGCGCCAGTGGTACATCCGCAACGGGGGCCGGGACGGCGACCTGCGGGCCGAGCTACTGGCCCGCGGCGAGGAGATCACCTGGGCGCCGGCGTACATGCAAAGCCGCTACACCAACTGGATCCAGGGCTTGAACGGCGACTGGCTCGTCTCGCGCCAGCGCTTCTTCGGCGTCGCATTCCCGCTGTGGTACCGCCTGGACGCCGACGGCGAGCCCGACTACGACGACCCAATCCTGCCCGACGACGCCGACCTGCCGGTCGACCCCGCCTCGCAGGCACCCGCAGGGTACGACGAGGCCCAGCGCGGGGTGCCCGGCGGTTTCGTCGGCGACCCCGACGTCATGGACACCTGGGCGACCTCCTCGCTCACCCCGCAGATCGTCGGCGGGTGGCAGCACGACGAGGACCTGTTCGCCCGGGTGTTCCCGATGGACCTGTGCACGCAGGCGCACGACATCATCCGCACCTGGCTGTTCTCCCGCGTCGTACGCTCGCACCTGGAGTTCGGGGTCGCCCCCTGGTCGCACGCGATGATCTCCGGGTTCGTTGTCGACCCCGACCGCAAGAAGATGAGCAAGTCCAAGGGCAACGTCGTGGTGCCCTCGCAGATCCTCGAAACCTACGGCGCGGACGCCGTGCGCTGGCGGGCCGCGATGGCGCGCCCGGGCGCCGACTCGCCCTTCGACGAGAGCCAGATGAAGGTCGGTCGCCGGCTGGCGATCAAGGTGCTCAACGCCAGCAAGTTCGTGCTCGGGTTCGGTGCCGCGCAAGCGGACCCGAGCGAGCCCCTTGACCTCGCGATGCTTGCGGCGCTGTCCCAGGTGGTGGACGAGGCGACCGCCGCCTTCGACGCCTACGACTACACCAGGGCACTTGAGGTCACCGAGCGGTTCTTCTGGACGTTCTGCGACGACTACCTCGAGCTGGTCAAGGAGCGGGCGTACGGCGCGCAAGGGCCAGCCGCGGCGGCCTCCGCGACCTCGGCGCTGGCCCTGGCCCTTTCGGTGCAGCTGCGCCTGCTGGCGCCGGTGCTGCCGTACGTGACCGAGGAGGTGTGGTCGTGGTGGCAGGAGGGGTCGGTGCACCGCGCGAGCTGGCCCACGTCGTCCGAGCTGGGCGACCCGGGCGCCGACCCAGCCACCCTGGACGTCGCGGCCCGGGCGCTGGCCGCGGTGCGCGGGGAAAAGTCGCAGGCCAAGGCCTCTCAGCGCACCGTGGTGAGCAGCGCCGTCATCACCGCCGCACCGGCCGAGGTCCAGCGACTGCGGGCGGCCCAAGCAGACCTGTGCGCCGCCGGCCGGATCGCGGCGCTCGACCTGCGCGCCGGCGAGGGGCCGCTGGTGGTCTCGGACGTCGTGCTCGCTGACAGCACACCGACCATCCAGACCTGAGGACGGCACAGGCTCAAGGTCATCGTGCGGCGTGTCGAATCCCCTGAGGTCGGCGGGCCGCCCGCCGACCATGAGCGAAGGGGCGCACCACATGAGTGCCGTAGCGCTGTGGGTGACGACCGTGCTCGCCGTTGCGGGGGGGCTGGCGACCGTGGCACTCGTCGTCCTGCTGCTGCGACGCGACCGCGAACGCGACCGCACCGCCCGTCGGGACCCGCTGACCCAGCTCGGCAACCGCACCTTCCTCGCCGAAGCGGCCGCGCGAGTGCTTGCCGACCTGGACCAGCTGGACGGTGATGGCAGCCACGGGCCGGCCCTGCTGCTGGTCGACCTGGACGGTTTCAAAGACGTCAACGACACGCTCGGGCACGCCGCGGGCGACGAGGTGCTCGTGCAGGTCGCGCACCAGCTGGTGGCCGCCGCCGGGCACGACGCGATGGTGACTCGACTGGGCGGCGACGAGTTCGCCATCTTGATCCGCGGCCCGCTCAACGCGGCCGGCGCCCTGGTGCGGGCCAAGCGCATCCTGGGTGGCTTGACCATGGGCGACTTCCGCACCCTCGACGTCAGCCTGGACGTGCGCGCGAGCATCGGCGTGGCGATCGCTCCGCAGGACGGGCGCAGCCTCAGCGACCTGTTGCGGCACGCGGACATTGCCATGTACCAGGCCAAGCGCATGCGCGCCGGGGTGGCGTCGTACGACTCGATGGCCGACGAGCACACCACCGATCGCCTCGAGACCCT
>DAIETC010000168.1 GCA_027345905.1 Kineosporiaceae bacterium
GGCACCAGACCCTCGAGCTGGACGCCGACCAGCCGGGCGGCCGCGGCCTCGGCGACCGCACCGGTCAGGGCGTCGGCCTGGTTGGACCGGCGCCGGGCGTACCGGTGCTGCGACGTCCCTCCGGCGGCGGTCTGGCCCTGCACGTACCGTGAGCCGGTCTTGTGCACGATCAGCTCACCCTCGCGGCAGGTGCCCAGGGCCCACCCGCCGCGGCGCACCATCAGCAGGGCCAGCGTCCGCGGCACCAGAGCGTGCCGGGCCAGCACGCCGGCGACGAACGAGGGCTCGGCCGTCGGCGGCGCCGGCCACGGCGGCCAGGGCACGTCCAGGACCGCCAGCGCGCCGTCGTCCGCCCTCAGCGTGAGCACATCGGCGCCGACGTCGGCCACGACGGGCCCATGCCGCTGCCCGAAACCCTCGACCCAGCGCACCAGCCGAGCGGGCTCCACCTCGAGCAGGCGATGCTGCCCCTGCCGGCTCAGGGCCGGCTCAGAGGTTGAAGCCCAGGGCCCGCAGCTGCTCGCGGCCGTCGTCGGTGATCTTGTCGGGGCCCCACGGCGGCATCCAGACCCAGTTGATCCGAAAGCCCGAGGTCAGACCGGCCAGGGCCTGCGCGGTCTGGTCCTCGATGACGTCGGTGAGCGGGCAGGCGGCACTGGTGAGCGTCATGTCGATCACCGCGTGCGCGTCGTTGTCGACGGTGACACCGTAGATCAGGCCCAGGTCGACGACGTTGATCCCCAGCTCGGGGTCGACGACGTCGTGCAGCGCCTCTTCGACGTCGGCCACGCTCGGCGGTGTCGGGTTGGTGGTGGTCTCGCTCATCCGGCGCTCTCCTTCGCATCGGTCAGGTGGCCGGTCGGGCCGGCCCCGGCCTGGGTCAGCGCGTCCGTCAACGCCATCCAGCCCAGCAGGGCGCACTTCACGCGGGCAGGGTACTTCGCGACACCGGCCAGGGCGATCCCGTCCCCCAGCACGTCCTCGTCGCCGGCGTCTGCGCCGCGGCTGGTGAGCATCGCGTGCATCGCGGTGTGGGTGCTCAGCGCCTCGTGCAGCGGTCGTCCGACGACCAGGTCGTAGAGCACGGACGTCGAGGCCCGGCTGATCGCGCACCCGAGCGCGTCGTAGGAGACGTCGCGAAGGACGGCGTCCGACCCGGTGCCCTGCACCTGCACCCGCAGGGTGACCTCGTCACCGCAGGTCGGGTTGACGTGGTGCACCTGTGCGCCGTACGGCTCGCGCAGCCCGGCCCCGTGCGGGCGCTTGTAGTGCTCCAGGATCAGCTCTTGGTACAGGTCCATCAGAGCATCACCTCGCGCACCCGGTGCAGCCCGTCGAGCAGCGCCTGCACGTCGTCCAGACCGTTGTACGGGCCGAACGAGGCGCGGGTCGTCGCGGCCACCCCGAACCGGCGGTGCAGCGGCCAGGCGCAGTGATGCCCGACGCGGACGGCGACCCCGAGGTCGTCGAGCACCTGGCCGACGTCGTGGGCGTGCACCGCCACCCCGTCGTCCTCGACGACGAACGACACCGCCGCGCCGCGCTCGCTGGTGCTGGTCGGCCCGATCACGCGGACCCAGGCCAGCTCGGCCAGGCCCTCGAGCAGGGCCTTGGTCAGCGCGCTCTCGTGGGCGTGCACCCGGTCCATGCCCAGCGCGCTCAGGTAGTCGACGGCGGCGTGCAGCCCGACGGCCTGGGCGGCCACCGGCACTCCCGCCTCGAAGCGCTGCGGCGGGGCCGCGTACGTGGAGGAGGCCATGTGCACGACCTCGATCATCGAGCCGCCAGTCAGGAACGGCGGCATCGCGCCCAGCAGCTCACGCCGGCCCCAGAGCACGCCGACGCCCAGCGGCCCGAGCATCTTGTGCCCGGAGAACGCGGCGAAGTCGACGCCGAGCGCGGCGAGGTCGACCGGCAGGTGGGGCACCGACTGGCAGGCGTCCAGCACCACCAGGGCGCCCACCTCCCGGGCCCGGCTCACCAGCTCGGCCACGGGGTTCACGGTGCCCAGGACGTTCGAGACGTGCGTGAACGCGAGCACCTTGGTGCGTGGGTTGACCACCTGCGCCAGGTCGTCCAGCGCCAGCTGGCCGTCGTCGTCCACCGAGAGCCAGCGCAAGGTGGCGCCGGTGCGCCGGCACAGCTCCTGCCAGGGCACCAGGTTGGCGTGGTGCTCCATCTCGGTGACGACGACCTCGTCGCCCGGGCCGAGCACGAACCGCTGGGCCTGCGGGCCGGCGGTGGCGGCGTTGCTCATCGCGTAGGCGACCAGGTTGATGCCCTCGGTCGCGTTGCGAGTGAACACCACCTCGTCGGCGCTGGCCCCCACGAAACCGGCCACGGCGGCTCGCGCGGCCTCGTACGCGTCGGTGGCCTCCTCGGCCAGCTGGTGCGCACCGCGGTGAACGGCGGCGTTGTGCTGCTCGTAGAAGGCCCGCTCGGCGTCCAGGACCTGGCGCGGCTTGTGCGAGGTGGCGCCGGAGTCCAGGTAGACCAACCGGCGGCCCGCACGCACGGTGCGCGACAGGATCGGGACGTCGGCGCGCACCGCGGCCAGCTCGGCGTCGCTGAAGCCGAGCGCGACGGGGACGGCCGGAGCGGCCAGCACAGCCGACACCTCAGGCGGGGGCGGGCACGAAGCGGTCGTAGCCCTCGTTCTCGAGCCGGTCGGCGAGCTCGCGCCCGCCCTGCTCGGCGATCCGCCCGTCGACGAAGACGTGGACGAAGTCGGGGGTGATGTAGCGCAGGATGCGCGTGTAGTGGGTGATCAGCAGCACGCCGACCTCACCGCTGGCCTTGACCCGGTTGACGCCCTCGCTGACGACCTTCAGCGCGTCGACGTCCAGGCCGGAGTCGGTCTCGTCCAGGATCGCCACTCGCGGCGCCAGCAGCTCCATCTGCAAGATCTCGTGGCGCTTCTTCTCCCCACCGCTGAACCCCTCGTTCACCCCGCGCTCGGCGAAGGCCGGGTCCATCCGCAGCTGGGTCATGGCCGTCTTGACGTCCTTCACCCAGGTGCGCAGCTTCGGCGCCTCGCCGTCGATGGCCGTCTTGGCGGTGCGCAGGAAGTTCGCCACGGTGACACCGGGCACCTCGACCGGATACTGCATCGCCAGGAACAGCCCGGCACGGGCCCGCTCGTCCACGGACATGGCCAGCAGGTCCTCGTCGTCCAGCGTGACCGTGCCGTTGGTGACGGTGTACTTCGGGTGCCCGGCGATCGAGTACGCCAGGGTGGACTTGCCCGAACCGTTCGGGCCCATGATCGCGTGGGTCTCGCCGGAGCGCACAGTCAGGTCGACCCCGCGCAGGATCTCCTTGGTGCCCTGCTCGGTCTCGACGCTGACGTGCAGGTCGCGGATCTTCAGGGTTGCCATGCGCTCAGTGCTCCTTGCTCGTTGCGGGAAGGGGGGCTGTCACGTCGACCAGCACGGTGCCGTCCTGGATCGTGACGGGGAACACGGCGATCGGTGCGGTCGCGGGAAGCCCGGTGGGCTCTCCGGTGCGCAGGTCGAAGCGCGAGCCGTGCAGCCAGCACTCGATCGTGCAGTCGTCGACCTCGCCCTCGGACAGCGAGACGTTGGCGTGCGAGCAGACGTCGTCGATCGCGTGCACGCTGCCGTCCTGGGCCCGGACGACGGCCACCGGCTGGCCGTCGAGCTGCACCTGCACGGCACCGACCTCGGGCAGGTCGGCCAGGTCGATCGCGGGTTGAAAGCTCATGCCTGCTCCCCCGCTGCCGCGGAACCCACGAGCATGGCGCCGGTCAGCTCCTCCTCGATGGCGGCCATCAGCAGCTCCTGGATGTCGGGCACGGCGATCTGCGCGATCACGTCGGCGAAGAACCCCCGCACCACCAGGCGGCGCGCCTCGACCTGCGGGATACCGCGGGCCTGCAGGTAGAACAGCTGCTCGTCGTCGAAGCGGCCGGTCGCGCTGGCGTGCCCGGCGCCCTCGATCTGGCCGGTCTTGATCTCCAGGTTCGGCACCGAGTCGGCCCGGGCGCCCTCGGTGAGCACCAGGTTGCGGTTCAGCTCGTAGGTCGAGGTGCCCTCGGCGCTGGCCTGGATCAGCACGTCGCCGACCCACACGGTGTGCGCCGTCTCGCCCTGCAGTGCGCCCTTGTAGGTGACCAGGCTGGTGCAGCGCGCCGGCTCGTGGTCGACGAACGAGCGGTGCTCCAGGTGCTGCCCGGCGTCGGCGAAGTACACCCCGAGCAACGTCGCCTCGCCGCCCGGGCCGGCGTACCGGACGTTGACGTTCACTCGCACGACCTTGCCGCCGAGCGAGACCACGACGTGCTTGAAGCGGGCGTCGCGACCGACCTGCGCGTCGTGCTGGGCCAGATGGATGGCGTCGTCCGCCCAGCGCTGCAGGCTGACCACCGTGATCTGGCTGCCGTCGCCGGTGCGGATCTCGACGTTGCCGGCGTGCTGGCCCGAGCCGACGTGGTCCAGGACGACCGTGCCGCTGCTGTGCGCACCGGCGTCGATGACCACGTGCGTGTTGCTGCGCAGCCCAGCAGCGCCCTGCAGCACCACCCGGACCGGCTCGCTGAGCTGCGCGTCCGGCGCGATCCGCACGTGCAACGCCTCTGGCGTGCGCGCGTGGGCCAGGACCGCCGCCCGGTCGGCCGGCGCGAGCACACTTCCACGCGGCGACTGGCCCGGGGTCAAGGAGCCCACCACGACGGCGTCCGGTGCGGACACGTCGTACGACAGGGCGCCCGGGTCGCTCACCCGGTCCTCGAGCACCCCGCGCAGCAGGTCGATCGGGGTGAACCGCCACTCCTCCTCGCGCCCGGTCGGCAAGGCGAAGTCGGCGACGTCGAAGGACGTGCGTCGCTCGGCTCGCGACTGCAGTGGCACCGGTGACCCGGCACCGTGGGCGTGCTCGAACAGGCCGTTCTGGGCGGTCGGAGCCGCCTGCTCCTGGGTGGTGTTGGTCATACCTGTGGTGTGGCTCCGCTTCGGTGTAGGTCGGGGTGGATGCGGCGCGGTGGCGGGCTCAGCCGACCGCGCCCTCCATCTGCAGCTCGATCAGGCGGTTCAGCTCCAAGGCGTACTCCATCGGCAGCTCTCGGGCGATCGGCTCGACGAAACCGCGCACGATCATCGCCATCGCCTCGTCCTCGGCCATGCCCCGGCTCATCAGGTAGAAGAGCTGGTCGGCGCTGACCTTGGACACCGTGGCCTCGTGACCCATCGAGACGTCGTCCTCGCGGACGTCGACGTAGGGGTAGGTGTCGGAGCGGCTGATCGTGTCGACCAGCAGCGCGTCGCAGCGCACGGTCGAGGCCGAGTGGTGGGCGCCCTCGAGCACCTGCACCAGGCCGCGGTAGGACGTGCGGCCACCGCCGCGGGCCACCGACTTGCTGATGATCGAGGACGACGTGTGCGGCGCCGCGTGCACCATCTTGGCTCCGGCGTCCTGGTGCTGGCCCTCACCGGCGAAGGCGATCGACAACGTCTCGCCCTTCGCGTGCTCGCCGAGCAGGAAGATCGCGGGGTACTTCATCGTGACCTTGGAGCCGATGTTGCCGTCGACCCATTCCATCGTGGCGCCCTGCGCGGCGGTGGCCCGCTTGGTCACCAGGTTGTAG
>DAIETC010000176.1 GCA_027345905.1 Kineosporiaceae bacterium
CTCCGGCTGGTAGATCGGCGGAACCGGCTGGGCGTGCCGAGGCAGCCGCGACAGGACCCAGGAGAACTGCGGCGTGTTCACCGCAGGCATCTGCACCATCGTCACCCGCACCGCGCTGCCCTCATGCAACAACTCGCAGCGCAAAGACTCGTGAAACCCCTGGATCGCATGCTTGGCGCCACAGTAGGCGCTCTGCAAAGGAATCCCGCGGTAGGCGAGTGCCGAACCAACCTGGACGACGGTGCCTCGGTTACGCGGTTTCATCCGGGACAGCGCCGCCATGGTGCCATACACATAACCGAGGTAGCTGACCTCGGTGACCCGCCGGTACTCGGCGGCCGAGATCTTCTCGAACGGCGCAAACACGGACGTGAACGCGACATTGATCCAGACGTCGATCGGACCGAGCTCTCGCTCGACGAGATCTGCCGCCGCGTCGACCGCTTCGTGGTCCGCCACGTCCGTAGGCACCACGAGTGCCGCCCCCCCGGCCGCACGCACGTCGTCTGCCGCCCCCTGCAGCCCCTGCTCGCCACGGGCGAGGAGCGCAACGGCCCAGCCACGCGCGCCGTACGCACGCGCCACGGCCCGCCCGATTCCCCCGCTGGCTCCGGTAACAACGACGACCTGCTGAGAGCTCACGACCCGGCCTCCCACGATGAGTTGGTTCCCCGGCTCCATCTACGCACAGGTGTGGCGGTGCGGCGAGCGGGCGCCTGCGGGCACGCTCGCTAGGCTGCCCGAAGTGGCGACAACCAGAGCAGAGCGGCAGCTGCCCACTGCCCGGCGGGGGGTGTGGGCATGGTTGGCCGCCTGCCTGTTGGCCGCGTGCCTGTTGGTCGCCTGCGCCCCCGCCGAGCCCGGGCCGCGAAGCCCGGCACCGACGCGAAGTGGGTCGGCGACGGCCGGCAACGCACACCCCCCGGCCTCCAGCGTCGCCGCCACCGTCGCCCCCACCGTCACGCCCACCATCGCCGCGACCGCGACCGCCACGGCGAGCGCAGTGCGGCCCTCCGGGCTGGCCGCTCGCGCCCTGGCCACCATGACGCTGGAGCAACGGGTCGGCCAGGTGATCATGGTCGGCGGGGCCGCCGTCCGCGTGGGCGCCGAAACGCGTTCAGCGATCACGCGTTACCACGTCGGCAACCTCATGCTCACCGCGCGAAGTTTCGCCGGCGTCCAGGCCACCGCGCGGGTCACCTCCGACGTCCGGGCGTTGGCCGGTGAGTCGAGCACCGGCGGCGTGCCGCTGCTCGTGGCCACCGACCAAGAGGGCGGGGCGGTGCAAGTGCTGCAGGGCAACGGCTTCTCGGCGATGCCCAGCGCGCTGGAACAGGGCAGCTGGACGCCGGGCATGCTGCGCGCCAGGGCCCGGCTGTGGGGCGCGCAGCTGCGGGCGGCAGGCGTCGACCTCGACCTTGCGCCCGTGGCCGACACCGTGCCCGATGCGAGCACAGCGCGCACCAACGCGCCCATCGGCCGGTTCGCCCGCGAGTTTGGCTATACGACCGACCAGGTCGGGTCGCATGCCTTGGCGTTCGTGCAAGGTATGGCCGAAGCCGGCGTCGCGACGGCGGTCAAGCATTTCCCGGGCCTGGGCCGGGTGCGGGAGAACACCGACGTGTCCGCCGACGTCCGCGACGCCGGCACGACCCGGCACGACCCCTATCTCGAACCGTTCGCGAGAGCGGTCCGGGGCGGCGTGCCGTTCGTCATGGTGTCGACCGCGACGTACTCGCGCATCGACCCCGACGTGCCCGCTGCCTTCTCGCCGGTGGTGATCACCGCAATGCTGCGCGAGGACCTCGGGTTCGACGGGGTGGTGATCTCCGACGACCTCGCCAGCGCGACCCAGGTCGCCCGCTGGGCGCCCGGCGAGCGGGCGGTGCGCTTCATCGGCGCCGGTGGCGACCTCGTGCTCGCCGTCGACCCGAGCGTCGTGCCGCAGATGTACCGCGCCGTGCTCGACCGCGCCCGCACCGACGTGTCGTTTCGCCAACGGGTCGATGCGGCAGCACTGCGGGTGCTGCAAGCCAAAGTCAGACTGGGCCTGCTGGGCCGATCGCGGTAGCCGGCGCACCGGGGCGCGCGGCCCGGCCCGGCTCGCCTGTGTTTCAGTGGAGCGTGCCCAACAGCCTGCGCGGACATCCTGAGGCAGAGCCCCGCGACCAGACCCTCGTGGCGGCCTGGCTGATCGGCGTGGCCGGCCTGTGCGCGCTGCTGGTCCTGGCCCTGCACCAGGTCTTCGTGATGACCCCGCGCGGTCAGCTGGTCGACTCGGCGGCGCTGCAAGGGGCCCAGATCGGCCGGCAACGCATCATCGATCCGGTTCGCCAGATCCTGGACGTCGTCTCGGTGGGTTCGCTGGCCGCCGCCGGGCTGCTGGCGGGTGCAGTCGCGCTGCTGCGCAAGCGATGGCTGCTGGCCGCGGTCGTGCTGGTCACGGTGGTCGGCAGCAACGTCACCACCCAGCTGCTGAAGTACCAGCTGTTCACTCGTCCCGACTTCGGGTTCGCCACCCAGGGCGCGTCGTACAACACCTTGCCCAGCGGGCACACGACCGTGGCGATGTCGGTGGCCGTCGCGGCGGTGCTCGTGTCCCCTGCCCGCCTGCGTGGTGTGGTGTCCGTGGCGGCCGCGACCTACGCGGCCGCCACCGGGGTCGCCACCCTGTCGGCCGGCTATCACCGGCCGAGCGACGCCGTGGCGGCCTGCCTTGTCGTGGGCGCCTGGGCCGCGGCGCTGTGCGCACTCATCGTGCTGGTCTCGGCGCCGCCCACTGCGGAACCGTCGATGGGCAACCGCAGCTACCCCTACGTCGCGCTGTTGCTGGGCGGTGCGGGCGCCGTCCTGCTGGCGGCAGGAGGGCTGGGCACCTACGTCACGGCCAAGGCGGTTCCCGTGGACGGCGACCGTGCCCGGCTGCTGCTGGCCTACGGCGCGGGCGGGGCGCTCATTGCCGGCACCGCGCTGGCCGTCCTCGCGGCGCTGCTCGTGGTGGTGCACCGCGTCGTCCCGCCACTACCCGAACGCCTTCCTGCGCCCAGCCCGCTTTCCTACCCAGGACCGGCGTCTGAGGACCGTTTCGGCGGCCGACACGCCGGTCTGGGGTAGGAAGGGGGTTAGGGAGCGACGTTTCGCGCGTCGACCAGGTCACCGGGCGCGTCGATGCCCAGGTCGATGTCGTGGTCGACGCCCAGGTCGATGTCGTGGCCGACCTCGGCTTCCTGGCGCCGCGCACGGGCCAAGGCCGGTTGGGCGCGCACCCCGGCGACGGCGTACAGGCGCATGGTCTGCGACAGCACGGCGGGCCAGGTCATGGTCGGCGCGGTCCGCCGGTGATGCTCGCGCATCGCCAGGCGCCGGTCATGGTCGGTGAGCAGCTGGGCCGCGACCTGTGCCATCTGGGCGTCGGAGTCCACCAGCCGTCCGCCGACACCGTCCTGGACGAAGTCACCCACCCCGCCGCAGGCCATCGCCACGACGGGCAGGCCGGCGCAGCGGGCCTCCAGCGCCGCTATCCCGAACGACTCAAGCTCGGCCGGGGCCAGGTAGAGGTCTGCCGTCGCGTACAGGTCCCGGATCTGCTCCCGGTCCAGCCGTCCGGCCAGCTCGACCCACCCGTGCAAGCCCTCGAACCGCAGCCGGCGGCCCACTGCCTGCGCCATGGGCCCCGAACCCACGATGACCGCCCGCAGCGGGATGTCTGCTGGCACCTGCTCACGTACCGATCGCAGGATCCGCAGGAGGGCGAGCGGGCGCTTGCGATGGGCCAGGCGCATGACGCTGACGATGGTCAGTGGCCCATGCCCGTCCGCGGACGAGGGAGTCTGCCATTGCTGCGGGTCGATGCCGTTGGGCAAGACCCCGACCTGCTGTGCCCCCACCGTGCGCTGCAGCGAACGCGCCGCGCTCTGGCTCACGGCGGTCCACACCGGCCGGTTCTCGCCGCTGGCGACGAGGCGCAGGGGCGCGGTCAAGAACCGGGTCGGTCGCACGACCACCGAGTGCATGGTGAGCACGCACGGCAGCGAACGTCGCGCTGCCGCCCGGGTGGCCGACCAGGCGAGCGCGGAGAACGCCGACGAATGCGCATGCAGGACGTCGAAGCGAGCGGTCCGCACCACCCGGGCCACCTCGCTCAGGGAGGCGACGGTGGGCTGCCCGAAGGCGGAGGCCAGGCGCAGCACGGGGACGTCGTCCGCGACCTCTCCGGATGCCGCAGGCGGGGTGCTCGTGATGACCACCACGTCGTGCCCTGCCTCTTGCTGGCGCAGGGCGAGGTCGTGGACCTGCATCTCGATGCCGCCCAGGCGCGGGAGGTAGCAGTCCGTGACATGCGCGATCCTCACCGGCGCCCCGCGGGTTGGAGCGACGCCACAGCGGTGCGCCGGTCGGTGTGCGCGGCCTTCGCCACGCGAGCCTGCCTGCGGCGCAAGAGCCACAGGCCGCCGACGACACCGCCGACCGGGATCTCCATGGCGAAGGTGAAAGCCCGAAACAGCAGCACCGCGGCCGTCGCCGTGACCGGCAGTGCGCCCAGCGCGACGAGTGCCGCCGCGCTGCCCGCCTCCACCACCCCGGCACCGCCAGGAGTGAGCGGCAAGATGGTCAGCAACCGGTCGACCGCCAGTGCGGCCAGGACGGCGGTCGTGCCCAGTCCACTTCCGAGCACGTGCAGGCAGGCCCAGAGCAGGACGCCCTGCAAGCTGACGTAGGCCGCCATCCCCAGTGTGATCTGCTGCCAGGCACTGGCCAGGGCACGCACCGCCGTGCTGCGCAGCGCAGGCAGCTTGCGGGCCAGGTCGGTGCGCCGCGGCGCGCGGACGAGGGCGCTCGCGAGCCGGACCAGCCGGTCGCACTGGACGCCGACCGCGTGGGCGACCCGTGCGCTCACCAGGATGAGCGCGAACAGCGGAAGCACCAGCAGCAGGCCCGCGACGACCACTTCCACCGTCGTACCCGGGAGCTGGGCGGAGCGACCGGCGAGCAACAGCGCCCCGAATCCGACGACCGCGACCACCAGCTTGGCGGCGACATCCGCCACGTTGCTGACCACGGTGTAGGTGGCGAAACGGCCGCTGGAGAAACCCCACGACCGGACCATCGCGAAGTTGAGCCCCACGCCGGCAGCGCCACCGGCGGGAAGCACGTTCGCGACCGCGCTACCGCTCAGGTTCAGCGTCAGCGCGCGCCTTCGGGTCAGGCCCGGCAGCGAGGCTGTCAGGACCCACGAATGTGCCCACAGGCCGCTCAGCCACAGCGCCGTCAGCGCGGCCAACTCGACCCCTGACACCTGGTCGAGCGAATGCGTCACGGCGGTCCACGAGGTTCCGACCGACAACGGCACGAGGACCACTGCGGCCACGGCGGCGAAGCCGACGAGAAGGGAGGTCAGGACGCGGCGTGACACGGGCTGCGTCCCCCTTCCTTCCTCGTTGCCAGGCAGGGCTGCCCGCTGGTGACCATCCTCGTGCGCCCATCTGGGGGGCGACTGAGAAGCCTGACTGCGGCGCGCGGGCGGCGCGACCTGAGGTACCTGAGGTGACATTCTCGCACTGTGTCCACGTTGGTGTCCTTCCATGCGCACCCGGACGACGAGGCGTTGCTCGTCGGCGGGACGTTGGCGCGGGCCGCCGCCGAAGGCCACCGGGTCGTCCTGGTCGTCGCGACCGACGGTGAGGCCGGGCTCAGCGCCAGCCGGCTGCGCGCCGACGGGACCCTGGGGGCCCGGCGGCGTGCTGAGCTCGACGCGTCCGCTTCGGCACTCGGCGTGGCGCGCGTGGTGAGCCTCGGACTGCCCGACAGCGGCTGGGGCGGCGGCGCGCAGCCCAGCGCCGGGGCGTTCAGCCGGCTCAGTGTGGCGCAGGCCGGCGCCGGCCTGCTGCGGGTACTCGAACAGGAGCGGGCCGACGTCCTGACGATCTACGACGAGAACGGCGGCTACGGTCATCCCGACCACCGCCAGGTGCATTGCGCCGGTGTCCACGCCGCGGCCCGGGCCAGCACGCCACTCGTCCTGGAGGCGACGCTGGACCGCGTGCTGATCACCCGGATCGTGCGGCTGGTCAGCCTGGTGCCGGGGTTGCTCCCCGAGGTTCGCGTCGCCGACTACGCCGGCGCCTACACCGCACGCTCGCGGCTGACCCACCGGGTCGATGTGCGGCGCTATGCCGATGCCAAGCGGGCGGCCATGGCGGCGCACGCCACCCAGGCCACCTCGGACGAGGGTGCTCGCACGCTCGCACTGCTCCTGCGCCTGCCGCCGCGGCTGTTCCGTCGGGCGCTGGGCTACGAGTGGTTCGTCCAACGTGGCCGCGCGCCCGGGCCGCTGCTGGACGACGTCTTCGCCGGGCTGCGGGCACCGAGCCCCTAGGGTCGAGGCATGCGCGCTCCGCAGGTGGTGCCGCTGGCCGGGATGCCCCGGCAGGTGAGCGTCTTCGAGGTCGGGCCGCGCGACGGGCTGCAGAACGAGCCGACGCTCGTCCCGGTCGCGACCAAGGCGCAGTTCGTCCGCCGGCTGGTGAGCGCCGGGCTGGCGGCGATCGAGACGACCAGCTTCGTGCACCCCGGCCGCGTGCCGCAGCTGGCCGACGCCGACGAGCTGCTGCGCGAGCTCGGGCCGTTACCGGGCCTGCGCACCGTGGTGCTGGTGCCCAACCTGCGCGGCCTGGACCGTGCGCTCGCGGCCGGCGCCACCGAGGTGGCCGTGTTCATCAGCGCGACAGAGTCGTTCTCGCAGAACAACTTGGGTTGCTCGCGGGCGCAGGCGCTGCGCGTGACCCAGCAGGTCTGTGCCCGTGCCCTGGACGCCGGACTGGCCGTGCGCGGGTACGTCTCGATGTGCTTCGGTGACCCGTGGGAGGGCTCCGTGCCTGTAGGGCAGGTCGTCGAGGCGGTGCAGGCGCTGCTGGCCCAAGGTTGCACGCAGATCTCGCTCGGCGACACGGTCGGCGTGGCCACCACCGGGCAGGTGGTCGAGCTCCTGCGAGAGCTGGACGCCGTGGGCGTGCCCGCGAGCCGGCTGGCGGTGCACTTCCACGACACCTACGGGCAAGCGTTGGCCAACAGCCTGACCGCTGTGCAACATGGCGTCTGGACTGTCGACGCGTCGGCCGGGGGGCTGGGCGGTTGCCCGTTTGCGGCCTCGGCGACCGGCAACCTGGCCACCGAAGACCTCGTGTGGGCGTTGCACGGCATGGGCGTCGACACCGGCATCGACCTTCCGGCGCTGGTGCAGACGAGCGGCTGGCTCGCGGCGCAGCTGGGCCGGCCCAGCCCCTCCCGCGTCGTCCGGGCGCTGACCAGCGGCTGACGTACCACTGGCATGCCGCTGGCATGCCGCTCCGACACCCTGCGTCATGCGTCCTGGTCGCCGATCTGGTCCGCAGCCTGGATGCGCCCCGGCGCAGGGCGTTTGGGCGTCACGTCATCCCCGCTGGAGCGCCGGCGCAGCCGACGCCCCACCCACGGTCCGACGTACTCGCGGACCCACTGCGCCTCCTCGCGGACGGCGGCCCGGCGCAACCGTGCTGGGCCGGGGGGCAACAACGAGGACCAGTCCTCACCCGTAGGCGCACCGAGCGCCTCCAGGGCATGCAGTGCCACCCGGCGGTGCCCCTCCGCGGTCAGGTGAATGCGGTCGGCAGCCCACAATCGCCTGTCCTGCAACGACTTCATGCCCCACAAGTCCAGGACGAAAGCATGCTGCCGGCGAGCAATCGACCAGATGTGGCTGTTGAACGTCGCCACCTTTCCGCGCGTCAGAGCGATCAGCGGCGACTTCACCGGGTCGGCTCCGGTGGCCAGCAGGACGTCGGCGCCAGCCTCCCGCAGCCGTGACACCGCAGCCTCAAGGCGCTCGGCAAGGGCGTCGGGATCGGTCCCTGGGCGTAGCACGTCGTTGCCACCGCCGACGAGGCTGACCAGGTCGGCTCCCATGGCCAGCGCCTCGGGCACCTGGTGGTCGGTGATCTGTGGGAGCAGCCGTCCCCGCACGGCCAGGTTCGCGTACTGCAGCGCCGGAGAACGTTCGCCGAGCAGCTCGGCGAGCCGATCGGCCCATCCTCGGTAGGTGCCGTCGCTGTTGCGGTCGTCCAACCCTTCGGTGAACGAGTCGCCGAGGGCGACGTACCGGGTCCAGCGCACAGTGCTCTCGCTCATCGGCCCATCGTGCCGCACCCGTTCTCCGCGCTCCCTTCTCGGTGGAAAGGCTGCTCAGCTGCTCGGTGCTCAGCTGCCCGGTGCTCAGCTGCCGAGCGACCAGTCGACCGGCGCGGCGCCCTGCTCGGCGAGCAGCGCGTTCACCCGGCTGAAGGGTCGCGAGCCGAAGAACCCGCGGGCCGCCGACATCGGGCTAGGATGCGCGCTCTCGACGCGCGGAACCTGGCCCAGCAGTGGCCGCAGCGACTGGGCGTCCTGACCCCACAGCACGGCCACGAGCGGGCCGCCCCGCTCGACGAGCGCGCGGATCGCCTGGTCGGTCACCGCCTCCCAGCCCTTGCCGCGATGGCTGCCGGGGGCCCCCGGTGCCACCGTGAGCACCCGGTTCAGCAGCAGCACGCCCTGGTGGCACCACCGCGACAGGTCGCCGTCGACCAGGGCGGGCTCGAGGGCGCCCCGAACGGCGTCCGGGCCCAGATCGGACCGCAGCTCGCGCACGATGTTCTGCAGGCTGCGCGGCAGCGGCCGCAGACCTTGGGGGACCGAGAAGGACCACCCCACCGCATGACCCGGTGTGGGGTAGGGGTCCTGCCCGACCACCAGGACCTTGACCTGGGCGAAGGGCTGAGTGAAGGCGCGCAGCACCTGGCCGCCGGCCGGTAGGTAGCCGTGACCCTGGGCCAGCTGGCCACGCAGGAACTCGCCCATCGCAGCGATGTGCGTTGCTGCCGGAGCCAGTGCCTCGGCCCAGCCCGGATCCAGCTGCTCCGCGAGGGGCGCGCGCGTCGTTGCGGCAGTCATCGCGCGAGGGTAGCGACTCGCCGTACCGACAGAAACTTGTGATCTTGCCTCGTCAGCGCCTACCGTCCCACCCGACACGTACGACACCCCCGTGCCCGCAGCGCCGAACTCCACCTGGCGGGCCACGGACCACGACCAGACGGACCGCAGGTGGAGGCGGGGGACCCACTCAAGTGGCCACCGACAGGTGGCCTCGGGGTGAAGCCGGATGAACGACCCGGCCGGGTGCTCACGACCCGAACCCGACAGCTGACCTCGAAGGCGCTCGACCGTGAGAGGCACTGCATGTCGCGTTACACCGGGCTGCACCGCGCGCCCTCGACCCCCTCGCACCACACTCGCAAGTTCGCCGCCCTCGGTGCGGCCGGCGCGGTGATCGCGGCCCCGCTCGTCCTGGCCGACTCGGCACAGGCGGCCAGCGGGTCCACCTGGGACCAGATCGCCCGCTGCGAGAGCGGTGGCAACTGGTCGATCAACACCGGGAACGGCTACTACGGCGGACTGCAGTTCTCGGCCGGCACCTGGCGCGCCTACGGCGGTGGCGCGTACGCCAACACGGCCAACCGGGCCTCGCGGGGCCAGCAGATCGCCATCGCCGAGCGCGTTCTGGCCAGTCAGGGCTGGGGCGCCTGGCCGTCCTGCTCGCGCCACCTCGGGCTCACCCGCGCCGACGCGGCCGGGCAGCCGGGCGTGAGCCGCTCGACGACGCGCACCGCGCTGCGGCACACCCACACGAAGAAGGCCGCCAAGATCACGCACGCGCACCGCACGGCCAGGAAGGCCGCGACGACGCGGGCGGCCGGCGGCTACGTCGTGCGCTCGGGTGACACCCTGAGCAAGATCGCCGCTCAGCAGCACGTGAGCGGCGGCTGGCGCGCGCTGTACCTGAAGAACAAGCGCGTGGTGGGCACCAACCCCAACCGCATCTTCGTGGGCCAGCACCTGGCCCTGCCGCGCTGAGCCGGCTGGGCTGACCTCAGGCAGACCTCCGCGCGGGCGGCTCCGGCGTCCTGGAGCCGCCCGCGCGCTGCCTACACTTCCGCACGTGCACCGATTCGACGCCGACGTCGAGGCGCTGAGCCAGGCCGTCCTCGACTACACCCTCAAGCGCTCGCGCCTGCACCCCGTGCCGCTCGACGGCCCGCGGTCGGCGGCCGAGCTCGACGAGGCG
>DAIETC010000192.1 GCA_027345905.1 Kineosporiaceae bacterium
CGGCGACCTCCACAGCCTGCACCGCACCGGCCTAACTGGTCGTCTACGTCCACCCGGGTCCACACAGGTTCGGCGCAATTCTCTGCGGTCAAGCTGCGGTCACAACGATCAAGCGCCCGACCCGGAGAGTTCCGGATCAGGCCCTTGACCTGCACTTTCGTTGGTAGCGGGGGTAGGATTTGAACCTACGACCTCTGGGTTATGAGCCCAGCGAGCTACCGAGCTGCTCCACCCCGCGTCGACGGCCCTGGGGCCGCGTCAGAACCCGAGTTTATGGGCATGGGAGGGACCAGGGCAAATCAACGGGTGCCCTGTCCGCCTTGAGCGGGACCCATGGCGTTGTGGACTGGCCCGGCTGGCGATACGTTCGCCGACAGGCATGCTGCCGCGTGCCACCGACGCAGGGTCGCGTCCACCGGAGGACAGCCATGAAGAAGCTGATCAATGAGCCGCAGGCGGTGGTGAGCGAAGCCTTGCTCGGGCTGGAGGCGGCGCATCCTGACCTGCGTGTCGATCACGCCAACAAGATCATCTACCGCGGCGACGCACCCAAGTCGGGCAAGGTGGGCCTGGTCAGCGGGGGCGGCTCGGGGCACGAGCCCCTGCACGGCGGTTTCGTCGGCTTCGGCATGCTGGACGCGGCCTGCGCGGGTGAAATCTTCACCTCGCCGGTGCCCGACCAGATGGCTGCAGCCACATCGCTCGTGGACGGCGGCGCAGGCGTCCTGCACATCGTGAAGAACTACACCGGCGACGTGATGAACTTCGAGATGGCAGCCGAGCTGGCGGCGGCCGAGTCGGGGGTCCAGGTGCGCTCCGTGGTCACCGACGACGACGTCGCGGTGCGTGACAGCACCTGGACGGCCGGACGACGTGGCGTTGGCGTCACGGTCCTGCTGGAGAAGATCGCCGGCGCCGCCGCAGAGGAAGGACGCCCCCTGGACGAGGTCGAGCGCATCGCCCGGACCGTGAACGCCAACGGGCGCAGCATGGGCGTGGCCCTCACCTCATGCACGGTGCCCTCCGCAGGATCGCCCACCTTCGACCTGCCGCAGGACATGATGGAACTCGGCGTCGGTATCCATGGTGAGCCGGGCCGCGAGCGCGTGCCCCTCGCCCCCGCCCGCGACATCGCCCGGATGCTGCTCGACCCCGTCATCGAAGACCTGCCCTTACGGGCCGGTGACCCGGTCATCGCGTTCGTCAACGGGCTGGGCGGGACACCGCTCATCGAGCTGTACGTGCTCTACAACGAGGTCGCCAAGATCCTTGCCGCCCAACGGATTTCAGTGGCTCGCTCGCTCGTCGGCCCCTACATCACCTCACTCGACATGGCCGGCGCCTCGGTCACCCTGCTCAAGGTGGACGACGAGCTGCTGGGTCTGTGGGACGCGCCGGTCAGCACACCTGGGCTGCGCTGGGGACGTTGAGGTGGGCGATGAGATCAGCGCGCGAGCCCTCGCCGACTGGCTGCGCGAGTTCGCCCGGCGCATCCACGAGCACCGCGACGAGCTGACCCGGCTGGACTCAGCCATCGGCGACGCCGACCACGGGACGAACATGGACCGTGGCCTGACGGCGGTCGTCGCCGCCATCGACGCGCTGGGACCGGCCACCGCGGGACAGCTGTTGAAGAAGACGGGGATGACCTTGGTGTCCACCGTAGGCGGAGCCAGTGGACCGCTGTACGGGACGTTCTTCCTACGCCTCGCGACTGCGCTCGGCGACGTGGACGTCGTCACTACCGCGCAGCTGGCTGCCGCCTTCCGGGCCGGGCTGGAGGGGGTGGTCGCGCGCGGCAAGGCGCAGGCCGGCGACAAGACGATGGTCGACGCGCTCAGCCCCGCCGTCGACGCCCTGGAAGCGGCCGCTGCCGGCGGCGCTACGACACACGACGCGCTGCAGGCCGCGCGCGCGGCTGGCGAACGGGGGCGCGACGCCACCACGCCCATGCAGGCGCGCAAGGGCCGCGCGAGCTATCTGGGTGAGCGCAGCGTGGGTCACCAGGACCCCGGTGCGACCAGTGTCGAGCTGCTGCTGTCCGCAGCGGTTGACACCCTCGGCTGATGCTTGCGGCTGCGGGTGCGCACACCGGAGGCGACGCTCGCGACCTCGTCGGCATCGTTGTGGTGTCGCACAGCCACCGGCTCGCATCGGCGGCCCTGGAGCTGGCCCAGCAGATGGTGCACGACCAGGGGCCGCGTACGGCGGTGGCCGCGGGCCTCGCGGACCAGACCCTCGGCACCGACGCGACGGCGATCCAGGCGGCGATCGAGCAGGTGGACGGCCCGGCCGGGGGCGTCGGCCTGATGGATCTGGGCAGTGCCGTGCTGAGTGCGCAGCTCGCGCTGGACCTGGCCGACGACCCCGGCCAGCGTGAGCGGGTCACACTGTCGCCGGCGCCGCTGGTGGAGGGGCTGGTCGCCGCCCTGGTTACCGCGGCAGGCGGCGGCTCGCGGGCACAGGTCGCCGCCGAGGCCGCCAACGCGCTCGCGGCCAAAGCGGCCCAGCTGTCAGACCCCGATGCCGAAGCGCAGTCCCTCGGCTCCGGTCCCCCGGAGCACCCCGCCAGCCAGGAGAGGCACACCGCCGAACTCACCGTCGCTCTGGAACACGGGCTGCACGCCCGCCCGGTGGCCCGCCTGGTTGGTGAGCTGCGCGGCCTGGACGCCACCGTGTCGCTCGTCAACCTCACCACCGGCACCGGCCCGGCGACAGCGACGAGCCCCACCCAGGTCGCCCTGCTCGGTGCGCTGCGCGGTCATCGGCTGCGGGTCGAGGCGCAGGGCCCGGACGCCGCTGCGGCGGTGCATCGCCTGGTGGCCCTCGCCGAGCGCGCCTTCGACGAAGGGCCGCAGCTGGGCGCTGACTGCGCGGGGCCGCAACCCGTTTTGCCTGCACCTCGCCCGGACCAGCCCGTCGGTGCATCACCCGGGATCGTCGTCGGGCCAGTGCGTCACCTGCGAGCGGCGACGTCGTCCGCGCCCATCGCGCCAGTTGCCGACCCGGCCGAGGAACGCGACCGGCTGTCAGCGGCGCTGCAGAGCGCCCGGCTGCAGATCACCGGCCTGCGCGCGCGCACGGCCCGCGACGTGGGCGAGGGGGATGCACGGATCTTCGACGCGCACCTGGCGCTGTTGGGCGATCCCAGCCTGCTGGACGACGCCCGCCGAGGCATCGACGAGGGTGTGAGCGCCGCAGGGGCCTGGACGACGGCGTTCGAGCGAGCCGAGCGCCAGCTGGCGGACCTGCCGGACCCGTACCTGCGAGCGCGCGCCGCAGACCTGCGGGCCGTCGGCGAACAGGTGCTTGGGGCCATGGCCGGCGGCGCCGAAGCCGTCCCCAGCGGCGTCGGCGTGCTGGTCGCCGAAGACCTCACGCCGGGCCAGGTGGCGGGGCTGGACACCGACACGGTCCAGGCGATCGTGCTGGCCCAGGGCAGCCGTACCTCCCACGCCGTGATCCTGGCACGCTCGCGCGCCATCCCGCTCGTGCTCAACGCCGGCGGCGACGTCCTCGCCGTTCCCGAGGGGACACTCGTTGCCCTGGACGGCGACACCGGGACCGTGCTGATCGACCCCGGCGCCGACGTGCGCGCACGATGCGAGCAGGCCGCTCGTGCGCAACGCGAGGATCGCCGGGCAGCCCGCGCCGGTGCGAGAACGCCGGCAACCACGCTGGACGGTCAGCGGATCCAGGTGGGCTGCAACGTCGGCTCGGTTGCGCAGGCCGCCGCGGGAGCCGACCAAGGTGCCGACGCCGCCGGGCTGGTGCGCACCGAACTGTGCTTCGTGGGCCGAGAGGAGGAGCCGGACGTCGAGGAGCAGGAGGCGCTGTACCTCGCCTTGGCGTCGGCGCTGGGGGGCCGGCCGATCACGCTGCGGACCCTGGACGTGGGGGGTGACAAACCGCTGCGCTACCTGCCGGTGCCACCCGAGCAGAACCCGTTCCTCGGCCTGCGCGGGTTGCGGCTCGGCCTGGCGCACGAGCCGGTACTGCGCCGTCAGCTGACGGCGATCGCCCGCGCGGCGAAGCGGACACCGGTAAAGGTGATGTTCCCCATGGTCTGCGCCGTCGGCGAACTACGCCGCGCCCGAGAGCTGTTGAGCCAGGCATTGCGCGCCGAGAACGTCAGCACCGCGCAGTCCCCCCCGGTCGGCATCATGGTCGAGGTCCCCGCGGTCGCCCTCAAGCTGCACGCGTTCGCCGGCCTGCTCGACTTCGT
>DAIETC010000200.1 GCA_027345905.1 Kineosporiaceae bacterium
GGGTGAGCAGTTCACCCAGGGTCTGCACCTGGGCTACCAGCGCAGCCGCACCCACACCACTCGACTCGGACACGTGTACGATTCTACGGAAGGCAACCCCCATCGGTCAAGGCGGCCGCACCACCTGTGGGTAACGCCGCACTCCCGCCTCAGACCGGGTCGAGCTGCTCGCAACGTCGGGGACGGCGACCTACTGGCGAACAGCCCGTACGGCACGCCGCAGATCTGCAAGCGCCTATGTGCCAGGGTTCTTGGTCAGCGAAGGAAACTGAAGAGGCGCGCCGGCAGTTTCTGCGACTGTTCCGACTCCTGGTGCACCAAGCGAGCGAGGCTGACGCCATGTCGAGCAGGCGCCCCGTCGTACCGCAACTCCTGAAAACCCGCTTCAACAAACAAGTCTCGGACCTGCGGGCGCCGATCCGGCTCACTGGCCCCCCGCGTCCAGATCACCTGACCGCCGGCAACGAGTAACCGCGGCAGATGCGTGATGGTGCGTACAAGGTCGTTGTCGTCGATGTTGCCGAATACCCCGCAGACCAGCAGCAGATCCACTGGCGTGAAATCGGCAAAGGACGCGGGGTCGCCGGCATCGCCGTGCCGGACGTCCATGTGCTCCAGCCCGGCCCGGTCAGCTCGCTCACGCGCTTTGGCGACGAGAAGCGGCTCAGCCTCGACCAGAACCGACCTCGTCTGCTCCCGACGCTCCGAGGCCGCCAGGACCGGGACGATGTCGCGACCGTCGCCCGCGCACAGGCTCAGCACCCGGGTCGGGCCGGCACCCATGGCCCGCAGCGCGGCGTCCGCATAGTCCTGCACGATCGACAACCGCTGTGACAGTGCAGACACCGGGTCGTCGTAACCACGATGCCACTCGAGCCAATCCGTCATGAACTCATCCTGACACCGCCGGCCCTGGGGCGGCCCGGTCGGCGACACACTGGGCCAATGCCCTCGACGCGAGCCCACAGCCGGCCCTTCGAGCATGCCTGGCATGACGCGCTGTACGGCCCGAAGGGGTTCTACCGGACCGCCGCCCCGGTCGAGCACTTCCGCACGAGCGCGCACGCGTCACCCCTGCTCGCGAAGGCACTGGCGCGACTGGCACGCGAGTGCGGCCTGAGCGGGGTCGTCGATATCGGCAGCGGGCGCGGCGAGCTGTTGAACGCGCTCGCGGACGTCGGCCCCGGCCTTGAGCTGGTCGGCGTCGACGTGGTGCCGCGGCCGACCAGCCTGCTGCCGAGCGCACGCTGGGTCGACTCCCCCGGCGGCCCCGACCTACCCGACCTGGGCGGCGCGGCAGAAGGCGCGCTGGTCGTGGCGAACGAGTGGCTGGACGACGTTCCGTGCCCGGTCCTGCAGGTCGACGACCGCGGGCGCCTGCGGGTCGTCCACACCACACGGGAGGGCTCGCAGACCCTCGGGGACCCGCCGACGGCGCCCGATCTGGAATGGGTGCGGCGTTGGTGGCCGGTCGACGGCGCACCCCCGGGGACGCGCGTGGAGGTGGGCAGGTCCCGCGACCTGGCGTGGGCGTCTCTGGTACGCCAGGCGCACAACAGCGTGCTCGTGGCCATCGACTACGCCCATCACGCGGCGTCGCGACCGCCCACCGGCACCTTGGTCGGCTTTCGCGCGGGCCGCCAGGTCGCGCCGGTGCCGGACCGCAGCTGTGACATCACCGCGCACGTGGCCATGGACGCCGTCGCCGAAGCCACCCCGGACGTGACCTCGTCGGTGCTCACCACCCAGCGCGAAGCCTTGCAACTGCTGGGAATCACGGCAGAACCGCCTCCGCATGCGCTGGCCACGCAGAATCCGACGGCCTACCTCGCCGCCCTCGCGAACGCGGGCGAGGCCGGCGAGCTGCTCGCTCGCGACGGGCTCGGGGGCTTCGTCTGGCTGGTGCAGTCGCGCGGCCCGCAGGTGCCGCCACTGTGCCCCTGAGGCCGCCGACGCCATGACTCAGCCGGCGACAGGCAGCGTGCGGTAGCCACGCAGGACGAAGGTCGGCCGGCGCACGGGCGCACCGACCAGGTGCAGGCCCGGGTAACGCCGCAGCAGGGCGGGCAACGAGGTCTGCAGCTCCAGCCGGGCTAGCGGGGCACCGAGGCAGAAGTGAATGCCCACGCCGAACGCGAGATGCGCGTTCGGGTTGCGGTCGGCGACGAACCGGTCGGGTTCAGCGAAGACCGCCGGGTCACGGTTGGCCGCCCCCAGCAAGGCCGCCACCTTCTGCCCGGTGGCCAACCGCATCGGCCCGGACGACGTCACCAGCTCGACGTCGCAGGTGGCCGTGCGCTCGAACAGGTGCAGCGGCGAGTCGTGGCGCAACATCTCCTCAACGGCCAGCGCCACCAGACGTGAGTCAGAGACGTTGCGCCGCACCATATCCAGCTGGTCAGGCGCGTCGAACAACGAGACGAGCCCGTTACCGAAACCGTTGACGCTCGCCTCATGCCCGGCGTTCAGCAACAGCACGACGGTGGCGACGAGCTCATGCTCGCTCAGCCGGTCCGAACCGTCCCGCACCTGCACCAGGTGGCTGACCAGGTCGTCGCGCGGAGCGGCGCGCCGCTGCTGGGCAAGCGCCCCGACGTACTCGGCGAACTCGCCGGCGGCGCGGCGGGCGTCGACCTCGTCCTGAGCCGTGCGGTTCACCTCGTACATGCGCACGATGGCCTGCGACCAGGGGCGCAGCAGGTGCCGGTCGGCCGTCGGCCAGCCGAGCAGCTCGGCGATCACCAGCACCGGCAGCGGCTCGGCGTAGTCGGCGAGGGCGTCGAACCTGCCGTGGGCGGCCAACGTGTCGGCGCAGCCGTCGAGCAGTGACTCGGCGAGCTGGCCGATCCGTGGCCGTAGTCGTTCGACATGGCCGCGCGCAAACGCCTGCGCCACAAGCCTTCGCAGCCGCGTGTGTTTGGGCGGTTCGCTGTCCAGGATCGAATCCGCGTGCAGCCAGTTGAACGTGTCCCACCGCTGGAGCGGCCGGCGGGGCGCGAAGATACGGCCCAGCCGGCGCTCACGCAGCACCGTGCTGCATGCCTCGTGCGAGAAGGCGAGGGCCATACCCAACCCGGGGTGCCAGCCGACCGGCGTACGGGCACGCACCGCGGCAAACGCCGGGTAGGGGTCCGCGACGACCGCGGACGCAGCCAGGTCCAGGTCGGTCGGCTCCAGCAGCGGGACACCGGTCATCGGCCCAGCATCCACCGTCCGTCGTGCGCGCTGTCGCTGCGGGCGGACGTCGCCCGTTCGGCCTGCTGGTGCAACAGCTGGGCGGCCGCGAGCGCGGGCAGGTGCTGCACCCGGGGCGTGACCGGCCCGCGGGTGGAGTGCAGCACGAACGTGGCCACACCCAGCCGGCGCTGCAGGGGGCCCTGCAGCAACGCCAGGCTCTGGGTGCGCTCGTGGGGCACGATGTCGAGCTCGCGCCGAAACACCCCGCGCCGGGCCAGCAGCACCGACGCGGTGACCCGCACCCCATGACGGCGCCACCCGATCGGGTCGAGCAGCCGAGCCCGGGGCGGGCTGGACAGGAAACCCGCTGCCGAGCCCCGTCCGGTGAGCCCCGCCTGGATCAGCTCGGCCGAAAGGTCGTCGTACGTCGCGGGCCGGCTCTGCGAGCCTGGGTCGGTCAGCACGAGCGAGACGACCAGCAGCGCCTCGGCGCGCGTGCCCACGGTGAGCAGCAGGTGCTCGTCGGCCTCGCGGTCCTCCTTGTTGCGCCCGGCGCCGTACCCGGCGACGTTGACCTCGACCCGCCACCAGTCGCGGCCGCGCCACAGCAGCGGCTGGCGCAGGCGCAACGCCTGCACCCGCCCGGGTGGCACCGTCTGCGAACGGGTCGTCAGCAGCCCGTGGTGCAGGCGAATCCCGTCCGGCGAGGTGGCGACGATGAACCCGAAGCCGCCGGTGAACCGCGACCACAGGATGCCGACCAGACCGAACCCGATGGGCAGCAGCGCGGCCAGCGCCGCCGGCAGGTGGAACCAGATCGTGGCGAGCACGGCTGCGGTCACCAGGGCGGCGCCGAGCACCGTGACCGGGTCGCGCACCAGCGACTCCACCAGACGGCCGACCGAGACCTCGAGGACCGCCCGCTCGGGTGCCTGCGGTGCCACGTCGCCCTCGAAGCGCAGGCCCGCGGCACGGGCCAGCAAGGTGCTGCGCAGCGCCTGCGCGTCGGCCTCACGCAACAGCGAAAGCCGGATGGACGAGTCACCGCCGCCGGCCACCTCCAGGCTGAGCTCGGCCAGACCGAAGAACCTGGCCAGCAAGGGGCGCACCACGTCGACGGCCTGCAACCGGTCGAGCTGGGTAGCTCGCTCATGGCGAAAGAGCACGCCGGTGCGCAGCTGCAGCGAGTCAGCGCCCACGCGGTAGCGCGCGCGGCGCCAGGCCAGCACGGCGTAGAGGCCGCCGAGCAGGGCGGTCGCGACGATGACCGCGAGGGTGATGAGCGCTTCGGAGCGGCTCGGGATGCCGGTGCGCACCAGCTCCCCGCCGCGCTGCTGGCCGATCACGACGAGTAACGCGGCCACGACCTTCCAGCCGCGCACAAACGGGGTGAGCGGGTGCAACCGCTGCCATTGCCCCTCACCGGCGGCCGGGACGGCGGCAGGGGAGCTCACAGACCGGCCAGGCGGGCCTCGCCCCGACGCGCCAGGGTGTCGCGCAGCCGGGCCGCCTGCTCGGGGGTCAGGCCAGGGATAGCGGCATCGCTGCCCGGCGAGGCGGTGTGCAGCTGCACCCTCGCGATACCGAGTGCGCGGTCGAGCGGTCCGGCTTCGACGTCGACGAACTGCATGCGGCCGTAAGGAACCACGACGAGCGAACGAAACATCACGCCCCGGCGCACCAGCAGGTCATCGGCTCGCTCGGCATACCCGATCGCCGCCACCTGGCGCCCGATCAGCCACCAGAGCCATCCCAGCACCAGCAGCGGGGCGAGCGCGGCCAGGGCGAGCACCGGACTGCTGAGCGCTGCGCCCAGCAACGCGGCGAGGGCGAGAACCACCAGCGGAACGCCCATGGCCAGCCGCCGAGCCAGCGCCAGCCGCGGCGACACGCGGTGCCAGCTGACGTCGTCCGGGACGAACGGGTCGCCGCCGGTCTGCATGCTGCCATGCTGGCACACCGGCCCCATCCCAAGCGGTGGCAGACTTCGCCGGGTGACCGAGACGGCGCAGGGACGCGAGCTGAGCGTGGGGGTCGGTGCCGGCGGCCTGGCCACCAGCGACATGGTGCTCAACATCGGACCGCAGCACCCAGCCACCCACGGCGTGCTGCGCCTGCTGCTCACCGTGGACGGCGAGCGGATCGTGTCGGCGGACCCGATCGTCGGCTACATGCACCGGGGCGCCGAGAAGCTGTTCGAGGTACGCGACTACCGCCAGATCATCGTGCTGGCCAACCGGCACGACTGGCTGTCCGCGTTCTCCAACGAGCTGGGCGTGGTGCTGGGCGTCGAGCGGATGCTGGGCATGGAGGTGCCCGAGCGGGCGGTGTGGGCGCGCACGCTGCTCGCCGAGCTCAACCGGGTGCTGAACCACCTGATGTTCCTGGGCGCCTACCCCCTCGAGCTGGGTGCGATCACCCCGATCTTCTACGCGTTTCGCGAGCGCGAAGAGCTGCAGGCCGTGATGGAGGAGGTCAGTGGCGGGCGCATGCACTACATGTTCAACCGGGTCGGCGGCCTCAAGGAGGACCTACCGGCGGGGTGGCTGACCCGCGCCGAGCAGGCGGTGGCCGCCGTTCGTCGTCGGCTCCCGGACATCGAGGCCCTGGTGGTCGGCAACGAGATCGTGTCGGCTCGCACCCTCGGAGTCGGAGTGTTGACCCGCGAGCTGGCTGCGGCGTACGGCGTGAGCGGCCCCATCGCGCGCGCGAGCGGACTGGACCTGGACCTGCGCCGTGATGAGCCGTACCTGGCCTACGGCACGCTGTTCGCACCCGGAGGCCCCGGCCGGGTGGTGACGCGGACGGCGGGAGACGCGCTCGCCCGCCTGGAGTGCCTGCTCGAGCAGGTGCACGTCTCCCTCGACCTCGTCGAGGCCTGCATCGCGCAGCTGCGTTCTCTTGCAACGGGTCCGATCAACGTGCGGCTACCCAAGGTGGTACGGGTCCCGGAGGGTCACATCTACACCTGGACGGAGAACCCGTTGGGATTCAACGGGTACTACCTGGTCTCGCGCGGCGACAAGGTGCCGTGGCGGCTGAAGTTGCGCTCGGCGTCCTTCGGCAACGTCCAGGTGCTGGGCCGCCTGTTGCCCGGCGCCCTGATCAGCGACATGGTCGCCATCTTGGGGTCGATGTTCTTCGTGGTCGGCGACATCGACAAGTAGCTACCGCGCCCAGGGGTCACCGCGCTGCTCCCCCACGGGAACGGCTACCTGGCTGGTGTTGCCCGACGGCAGCCGAGGCCACCTGTGCTGCGGGTCATAGGACCACAGTGGGTTGTAGGCGAAGTTCAGGTCGATGACGAGCATGCCACCGTCGGGACTTGCTCCCAGGTTCGCGCCGGACGCCGTGTCGATCACGAGGCGGCCGCCATCAGGCGAGCCGGAACCGTTGTCCTGCAACGGTATGAACAGCCCACCGCCGTACGACGTGAGCTGCCAGACGTCGAGGCTGACCTGCGCGTCGGGCAGCGCCAGCGTGACCCGGCCCACACGCACGAGCGCTAGCAGGGTGTCGCCCATCGCGAGCTCCTCGCTCTGCGCCCCAGCCGGTTCGAGTGCCGCCTCGAACCGGTAGCTCTCGTCGTACGCGGCGACTTCGAGCCCGGCGAAGTCGCCGCGCAGCTGCGGGGGCACGGGCGAGAGCGGGTGGTTCGCGAACAGCTTGTCGCGGCCCTCGCGCCACAGCGCGTGCGCCACCTGCGGCTCGCTGTGCGCCCGGATCGTGCGGTAGAGCTCGAACGTGCGCTCACGCCAGTCCATCTGCTGCAGTGCCTCGTGCGCGGGGGTCATCGGCGAAGCGTGCCACGCGCGACACGGGAACGCCCGCGCGGCGCCTCCCCGATACCACGTGGCTGCACTCCTACGCTGACCGGGTGAGCGGCAGGCACCGTGCAGACCAGGCGCGCCGACGGCACCTGGTCGTCCGGTTGCTGGCTGGCGTCGGCTGGGGCTACACCGGCCGCCACCGGCTCGTTCCCGCCCGCGCACGGTGGACGGCTCCTTCGGGTGTGGGTGTGGGGTCCCCCGCCACACCCATCGGGCCGGTACATGCGGGACCTGCGCTGCCGACGTCCCGACAGAGCTTGGCACCACGACTGTCGGTTGTCGCCCTGGCTCACAACGGTGACCTGACGGTACCGTCCGTGGGCCTGGTGACGCCCGAGCGGGCGGACGACGCCATCTACGCCCGCGTCGACGCCGAGCGCGACGAGGCAGCAACCGCAGCCCTGGCCGGCTCGAACGAGCAGCTCGCGCCGCCGGCGCGCCACGTCGCCTGAGCCTTCGGGCTCACCGGGTCGGGTCTGGCGGCTCGCGTCGGTCGACCCGGCAAAAGCGCTCGACCAGCCAGCCGGCCGACCACACGGCGAGCGCCGTAAGGGTGCTGACCACCGCGCGAAGCAGCATCGAGCGCCGGGACTGAACGTCCATCGTGGAGACCAGCGCGATCGCCTGACCGGCATACCAGCCCGACAACAAGGAGCCTGCGTACTGCGCGGCCTTGGCCAGCACAACGGTGCGTGCGGCGACCAACGGGTCGAGCGGGGTGGTCCGCGTCCCGCGCGTCCAGCGCCGCACCGGGATCCCCGCCACCAGAACGGCGACCGTCATCAACGCCATGACGCCCGGCGCCGTCCACGGCAGCGCGGGCAGCTCGTGGCCCTGCGCCGACCACGCCCGCAGCGCCACACCGCTGAGGATCGCGATGGCGGCACTGGTCGCGAGCAACGGCCACGAACGGGTGGGCTTCACCGGGCCGTTTCCAGACGCCGGACGCCGCCGCGGTCCGGGGCGCTCGCGAGCAGATCTTGCACGAGCCCCAGCGTGCCATCGGGCAGCCGCAGCCGGGCCGCTGGGTCGAGCGCCGCCCAGGGCGCCAGGACAAAGGCCCGTTCGTGCGCGCGCGGGTGCGGCAGGGTGAGCTCGGGCCGGGCCTGGACCACCTCGTCGGCAGACCCCGGCGCACCGAAGGCAACCAGGTCGATGTCGAGCGTGCGCGGCCCCCAGCGCACGCAGCGCTCACGGCCATGAGCGGTCTCGATGTCCTGACAGGCCCGCAGCAGGTCCTTCGGCGAGCGGGTCGTTGCGGCCAGGACAACGGCGTTGAGGTAGTCCGGCTGGGCAGGACCGCCTACCGGTGCGGTGGCGAACAGCGGCGACACGGCGCGCACCTGCAGGCCGGGCAACGCAGCCAGCGCGGTCACCGCAGCGTGCAGGGTCCGTGCCGGATCGGCGAGGTTGGCGCCAAGGGCCAGGACGACGGGCACGCTCACTCGCGCCACCGGCGGATGCTCACGCTCACGTCGTCGAACGCTACGCCCAGCGGTGCCTGCGGCTTGTGCACCACGACGTCGGCCACCACGACGCCGGGCCAGTCCAGAGCCACGTCGGCGATCCGCTGGGCGAGGGTCTCCAGCAGGGCGACCGGCTCACCGGCGATGACCCCGACCACGCGCTTCGCCAGCGCGCCGTAGTCGACGGTGAGCGTCAGGTCGTCGCCCGCGGCAGCAGCCCGGGTGTCCAGGTGCAGCGTCACGTCGGCGACGAACCGCTGGCCCAACGCCTGCTCGTGTTCGAGGACGCCGTGGCGCCCGCGGGCGCGCAGACCGCGGACACTGACCTGGTCCAATGCCCGTCCGTGCACGTCGAGCACGGGGCCGAACGCGCTCACGAGGCGCCTGCCCTCAAGGCGGCGGCCACCCGCACCGCGTCGGCGCTGGCGCGCACCTCGTGCACCCGCACGCACCAGGCCCCGCTGAACGCGGCGAGCGCGCTGGTGGCTGCGGTGGCGCCGTCGCGGTCCAGCGGCGGGCGGGGCAACCCGTCGGCACCGGTGAGCAGCGAGCCGAGGAACCGCTTGCGGGAGGCACCGACGAGCAGCGGGCGGCCAAGCTGTGCGAGCTCGTCCAGGGTGGCCAGCAACTGCCAGTTGTGCTCGGCGCGCTTGGCGAAGCCGAGCCCAGGGTCGAGGATCACCTGGGCGGCATCGACGCCCTGCTCGCACAGGGCTGCCAGCCGCTGCGCCAATGCCTCGCGCACCTCGTGGACCACGTCGGCGTACGAGGCGCGTTCGTCCATGTCGGACGAGCGCCCCCGCCAGTGCATGACGACATAGGGCACACCG
>DAIETC010000204.1 GCA_027345905.1 Kineosporiaceae bacterium
CGCGGTCGTCGCCGCGGCCGGCCGCGCTGCAGGTCAGGGGTCGCCGGGTCAAGGCAGCATCTTCTGCCACTGCGTCATGACGCCGACCGTCGTGAACCCCATCGCCCGGTTCACGCGCAGCATCGGCTCGTTGACTTGGGCGTTGTAGGTGACGACCCGTGAGATGCCGGGCAGCTCGCGCAGCAACGCGCGCAGGTTCGCCGACTTCACCAGCTGGCCGAGCCGACGTCCGCGATGCTCCTTGCGCACCAACGTGTCCCATTGGTAGGCCACGCGTGGTGTGTGCGCCGATACGACCAGGTCGGTGAACGCAACCAGCCGCCCGCTGGCCCGCTCGACGGCAACCGTCTCGACCAGCCGGCGCCCCTGGGCGTGCAGGATCTGGATCTGCTCGCGCAGCCGGTCGCCGTCCCAGGCCTCCTGCTGGACCAGCAGGCCACCCATCGGCGTGTCGGTCGACATCCGGCTGGCCAGGTCGGCTCGCTGGTCGACCCAGACGTCAGGGACGTCGTCCCACCAGGTCAGGACCTCGTAGGCACCCGCGCGCGTCGCGGCATCTTCCTCCAGCGGCCCGAGCAGTGCGTCCAGGCTCATCGGACGGTTGAGGTCACCACGCAGGCCGAGGTCACCACGCAGGTCACCACGCAGGTCGAGGTCACTGCGCAGGTCCACCAGCTCGGCGGTGTACCCGCGGGCCGTCGCGAACGGGTCGGCTGGGTCCGGCCGGCCCGCCGCCACCTGGCTTTCTGCCCGAAGGACGTTTCGAGCGTGCGCAGTGGCCAGCGACTCCAGCTCGTCGAGCAACCGGGTGCCGATACCCTGACGCCGGTAGGCCGGGCGCACGCTCAGCGCGAGCTCGGCGGTCTGCCGGTTGTCGAGCAGCGGCAACGTGAGCGTCGCCTGCCCGGCCACGACGTCCCCTTTCACGGCGGCCAGCCGTAGGATCAGGCAATCGGTGCTCAACCGCTGGGCGGCCCGCAGCTCTTGCGCCGAGTACTCCGTGTGCCACTCACCGAACTCGTACTCGCCGCTCTCGACCGACGCCGCCACCCAGCCGTCGAACAGCTCGTCGTCGACCAGCGGGTCGACCCGCACGATCTGGATGCCAGCCATGACCTGAGCATCGAGCCCGGGCCGCCCGCACCACAACTGGTTAAACCCAACCAGCCTTACAAGGCCAGCCGCTCACGGACGACGCCGGCCAGGCGGTCGGCGAGCGCCTGGGCCTGCGTGGCCTGCGGCGCCTCGACCATCACTCGCACCAGCGCCTCGGTGCCCGAGGGACGCAGCAGCACCCGGCCCTGCCCGGCGAGCTCGTCCTGCGCGCAGCGCACCGCCGCACTGAGTGCCGGGTCGTCGTCCGCGCGCGACTTGTCCACGTCGCGCACGTTCACCAAGACCTGCGGCAGGCGCTGCATGACGCCCGCAAGCTCGGCGAGCGGACGCGCGGTCTGGACCAGGCGCCCCAGCAGCAGCAGGCCGGTCAGCAGCCCGTCACCGGTCGTGCCGTGGTCGCTCACGATGACGTGACCGGACTGCTCGCCGCCCAGGTTGTAGCCCCCGGCGCGCATCTGCTCGAGCACGTAGCGGTCGCCGACGCCCGCCTGCACGACGCTGACCCCGGCCCGCTCCATGGCCAACATCAGCCCCAGGTTGCTCATGACGGTCACGACCAGGGTGCGCTTGGCCAACGTGCCCTGCTCGAGCATGGCCAACGCCAGCACCGCCATGATCTGGTCGCCGTCGACGACCTGCCCGGCGGCGTCGACGGCCAGGCACCGGTCGGCGTCGCCGTCCAGGGCGATGCCGGCGTCCGCTCCGGCCGCAAGCACGGCCTCCTGCAGCCCGGCCAGGTGGGTCGAGCCGCAGCCGTCGTTGATGTTGTAGCCGTCCGGGTCGGCGCCGATCACGACGACCTGCGCGCCGGCCGCGCGCAGCAGCTGCGGCCCGACGACGCTGGCCGCCCCGTGGGCGCAGTCGAGCACGACCCGCAGCCCGTCGAGCCGGTGCGGCAGCACCGACAGCAGGTGCTTGACGTACTGGTCGCCGCCGCTGTCGCTGGCTTGGACCCGGCCCACGTCGGCGCCCTGCGGGCGGCGCCACTGCGCGCCGACCTCGGCCTCGATCCGGTCCTCCACGGCGTCGTCGAGCTTGTGACCGCCGCGGGCGAAGAACTTGATCCCGTTGTCGGGCATGGGGTTGTGCGACGCCGAGAGCATCACCCCGAAGTCGGCGTCGCTGGCGCCGGTGAGGAACGCGACGGCGGGCGTCGGAAGCACGCCCACGTCCCGGACGTCGACGCCGGCGCTGGCAAGGCCCGCCATCACAGCGGCACTCAAGAACTCACCCGAGGCCCGCGGGTCGCGTCCCACGACGGCCAGTGCCCGGCGTCCGACGTCTGCCGTCGGCCGCAGCACGTGCGCCGCAGCCACGGACAGGTCCAGGGCGAGCTCGGCGGTCAGGTCGCCGTTGGCCAGGCCGCGGACACCGTCGGTTCCGAACAGTCGGGCCACGGGATGCCTTTCGTCGGGGACGGGTCGTCGAGCGCGCGAACGGCCCCAGGGAACCGTACTCCCGGGGGCCGTCGGTGCGGGCGCCTGCAGCGCAGTTACCGCTTGCGCGCAGTTACCGCTTGCTGTACTGCGGCGCCTTGCGGGCCTTCTTCAGACCGGCCTTCTTGCGCTCGATGGCGCGCGGGTCGCGGGTCAAGAAGCCGGCCTTCTTCAGGGTTGGGCGGTTCGCCTCGGCGTCCACCTCGTTCAGCGAACGGGCGATCCCGAGTCGGACGGCGCCTGCCTGGCCGGAGGGGCCACCGCCGTGCACCCGTGCGACAACGTCGAACGCGCCGTCCAGCTCCAGGACGTGGAACGGCTCGCCCACGATCTGCTGGTGCACCTTGTTCGGGAAGTAGTGGCTCAGGGCACGGCCGTTGATCGTCCACTGCCCGGTGCCCGGGACGATCCGCACCCGCGCAACGGCCTGCTTGCGCCGACCGGTCGCCGCTCCGGGCCCGCTGGCGCTGGCCCGACGGGCTGGGGCCGGGCTCGACTCGCTGGTGTAGCTGCTGGGCACCGCCTCGGCGTCGTCGAGGTCGTCCACGAGGTCGGTGTCGATAGCGGCGTCAGCCACGGTTCTCCTTCAGGTTCTGCTGCATCTGTGCGGTCTGCTGTGCCGTGCGGGCACGCAACGGCGCGCTCACTGGGCGACCTGGGTGATCTCGAACGGCTGCGGCTGCTGAGCCTGGTGCGGGTGCTCGGGGCCGACGTACACCTTGAGCTTGCCGAGCTGGTCGCGGGCCAGGGAGTTCTTCGGCAGCATCCCGCGCACGGCCTTCTCGACCGCCTTGACGGGGAACTTGTCGAGCATCTCGGTGTAGCTGCGCGAACGCAGACCGCCGGGGTAGCCGGAGTGCCGGTAGGCCTGCTTCTGCTCCAGCTTGGAACCGGTCAGGGCAACCTTGTCGGCGTTGACGATCACGACGAAGTCGCCGGTGTCGACGTGCGGGGCGAACGTGGCCTTGTGCTTGCCGCGCAGCAGCACCGCCACCTGGCTGGCCAGTCGGCCGAGCACGACATCGGTCGCGTCGATGACGTGCCACTGGCGCGAGATCTCGCCGGGCTTGGGGGTGTAGGTGCGCACGGTCGTAGCCTTCGTTCTCGTCAGTTGCGGTCAGGCATCGCCGGTGAGATACCAGGACGCCCTCGGGCCGTCACCGCGGCCCGACACCGGCCCAGGGGCGCGGTCGATCACGCACGGCGACTCCCCAGGGTAGCCGCCGCCGGCGCCAGGGGTCAAAACGTCGCCGGAACGCCCGCGCCAGGCCACCCCCTTTCCTACCTTCAACCGGCCTGCGAGGGCACTTCGGAGGATCGAGACACCGCTTGGAGGTAGGAAAGGGCCCTCAGGGCAGATGCCGGACGGCGCGCGCCTGCTGGGCGCGAGCGGCGAGCTCGCCGTCGGGCGGGTAGCGCACCTGTTCCAGGGTCAGCCCCCGCGCCGCCACGACCGTGACCGCCCCGTCCCGCACTCCGGCTGCCAGGACGGCCGCGGGCCACTGCACCGGTCGTTGCCCGAGGCCGACTGGCAGGAGCGCCCCCACCAGGGCGCGCACCATGGAGTGGCACAAGGCGTCGGCCACCAGCGTCGCGACGACCAGCCCGCCATCGGCCGCGTCGGCCGGGGGCCGGACCCAGCCGAACTCGACGAGAGTGCGGACGGTGCTGGCCCCCTCGCGCCGGCGGCAGAACGCGGCGAAGTCCGCCAGTCCCAGCAGCTGCGCGCTCGCGGCGTTCATCGCGTCCAGGTCGAGCTCGCGGCGGTAGTCGAGCACCTCGTGCCGGCGCAGCGGATCCGGGCCGGACGCCGCCTCGCTGACCCGGTAGGCGTACCGGCGCCCGAGCGCCGAGAAACGCGCGTCGAACCCGGCTGGGGCGAGGGTGGCATGGCGCACCCGCAGGTCGGGCGGCAGCACACCCGCCAGCCGGCGCACCAGGCCTGGGCCGGTCGCGGCCTCGCGGTTCGCGCTGGCTGGCCCCCAGGCGGCGGCGGGCAAGTCGACGTGGCACACCTGACCACGGGCGTGCACGCCGGCATCGGTGCGCCCGGCGACGACCAGGCGCGGCGGGTCGGGCAGCCGCAGCACGCGGGCCAAGGCCGCGGCCAAGGTGGCCTCGACGGTACGTCGCCCAGGTTGGGCGGCCCAGCCGG
>DAIETC010000208.1 GCA_027345905.1 Kineosporiaceae bacterium
CATCAGAGGCACCTACGCCGGAATAGCGCACCCGGCGACGATCGAACACCTCACGAGCCTGGGCGCTACTGCGATCGAGCTGATGCCGGTCCATCAGTTCGTGCAGGACCCGCACCTGCTGTCGCAGGGTCTGTCCAACTACTGGGGCTACAACACCATCGGGTTCCTGGCGCCGCACAACGGTTACGCGGCATACGGAACGCGCGGGCAGCAGGTCGCCGAGTTCAAGGGCATGGTCAAGGCGCTGCACGACGCGGACATCGAGGTGATCCTCGACGTGGTCTACAACCACACCGCCGAGGGAAACCACATGGGCCCCACGCTGGCCTTTCGTGGGATCGACAACGCGGCGTACTACCGCCTGGTCGACGACGACAAGACGCACTACTTCGACACCACCGGCACCGGCAACAGCCTGCTGATGCGCCACCCGCACGTGCTGCAGCTCATCATGGACTCGCTGCGCTACTGGGTCACGGACATGCACGTCGACGGCTTCCGCTTCGACCTCGCGTCGTCCTTGGCCCGGCAGTTCCACGAGGTGGACCGGTTGTCGGCCTTCTTCGACCTGGTGCAACAGGACCCGGTCGTCTCGCAGGTCAAGCTGATCGCCGAGCCGTGGGACGTCGGAGACGGCGGCTACCAGGTCGGCAACTTCCCGCCGTTGTGGACGGAATGGAACGGCAAGTACCGCGACACCGTCCGGGACTTCTGGCGTGGTGAGGCCGCGACCCTTGCCGAGTTCGCGTCGCGGATCACAGGTTCGAGCGACCTGTACGAGCATTCGGGGCGAAAACCGATCGCGTCCATCAACTTCATCGTCGCACATGACGGGTTCACATTGCGGGACCTGGTGTCGTACAACGAGAAGCACAACGAGGCGAACGGCGAAGGCAACGCGGACGGCGAGAGCCACAACCGCTCGTGGAACTGCGGCGTAGAAGGGCCCACCGACGACCCCGAAATCAGGGAACTGCGTCATCGCCAACAACGCAACTTCTTGACGACACTGCTGCTGTCCCAAGGCGTCCCGATGCTCGCACACGGCGACGAGCTGGGCCGCAGCCAGCGCGGCAACAACAACGTGTACTGCCAGGACAACCCGACGTCCTGGGTGGACTGGGATCTCGACGAGGACCAACGAAGCCTCATGGAGTTCACACAGCGACTGGTGCGGTTGCGCCGCGAGCACCCGGTGTTCCGGCGGCGGCGGTTCTTCGCAGGCACCGCCGACCACGGTGGCGAGAGCGACCTGGGTGACATCGCCTGGTTCACGCCGACCGGCGAGCACATGGGCGCCGAGCACTGGTCGAACGGTTACGCGCGGGCGCTCATGGTGTTCTACAACGGCGACGCCATCCCCGAGCCGGACCCACGCGGACAGCGCACCGTCGACGACTCGTTCCTGATGGTCTTCAACGGCCACCACGAGGTGCTGTCGTTCACCCTGCCCTCCGAGGAGTACGGCCAGGAGTGGCACATCTGCCTGGACACCGCAGAACCGCCCGCCGACGAACCACGACTGTTCAAGCCGCTCTCCGAGCTGGTCACCGCCCCACGCAGCGTGGTCGTGCTGCACCGGCCGCGCACGGTAGGCGAATGAGGCCGGCGCATCGGCCAGCGGCCGGGCGTCCGGTGCCCACCTCGACGTACCGCCTGCAGATCCGGCCGGAGTTCGGATTCGAGGAAGCTCGCGAGATCGTCGACTACCTCGCCGACCTGGGCGTCGGCCACGCCTACCTGTCACCGATCCTGCAGGCGGCCCCGGGTTCGGCGCACGGGTACGACGTGGTCGACCACTCGAGGCTCAACCAAGAGGCAGGTGGTGAGGCAGCGTTCCAGGGGCTGATCGCCCGGCTGCACGCGGCTGGACTGGGTGCCATCGCTGACGTCGTCCCCAACCACATGGCGGTGCCGACACCGGCGTGGCTCAACCTGCAGCTGTGGTCCGTCCTGCGCGACGGTCCCCAGTCGCCGTACGCCCCCTGGTTCGACGTGGACTGGTCGGTGCCCGACCGGGCAATCCTGATGCCCGTGCTGGGCCTGCGGATCGGTCAGGTCCTCGCGGCGGACGAGCTGGCGCTGGACCCCCGTGGCGGCCCGGACGGCGAGCAGCTGGTCCTGCGCTACTACGACCACGAGTTCCCGGTGCGCCCCGGCACCGGGTCGCTGCCACTGGCCGAGCTGGTCGACCGGCAGTGGTACCTCCTGGCGCACTGGCGGGTCGCCGACGAAGAGCTGAACTACCGACGGTTCTTCGACGTCGACACCCTGGCCGCCGTGCGCGCCGAGGACCCGGCCGTGTTCGAAGCCACCCACCGGTTGCTGCTCGACCTGGTCACCGACGGCTCGCTCGACGGGCTGCGCATCGACCACCCCGACGGCCTGGCCGACCCGCGCGGCTACCTGAGCCGCCTCGCGGACGCGACGGGCGACTCGTGGGTGGTCGTCGAGAAGATCCTGGAGGGCGCCGAACAGCTCGCGCAGGACTGGCGCTGCGCCGGCACTACCGGCTACGACACGCTTTTGCGGGTAGGCGGCTTGTTCGTCGACCCGGCGGGGGCGTCCCCGCTGTCGGCGTTGCTCGGTGAGCTCACCGGTGACGGGGGGGACGTCGATGCGGTCGTCGAACAGGCCAAGCGCGAGGTGGTCTCGCACGGGCAGTACGCCGAGGTGCACCGGCTGGTCGACCTGCTGGCCGGCATCTGCCACGACGATGTCCGCCTTCGTGACCACACCCGCCGGGCCCTGGACGCGTCGGTCACCGAGCTGTTGGTGGCCATGGACCGGTACCGCGCGTACGTCGTCCCGGGCGAACCCGCGCCGCCGGCCTCACAGCGGGTGGTCGAAGCCGCCTTCGAGCGGGCGCGCGCCCTGCTGCCCGAGCACCGGCACGACACGCTCGAGCTGGTCCGTGACCTGGTCCTGGGCCGCGAGGTGGGCACGGCGGGGCTGGCCCACGAGCCGCGGCGCGCCGAGCTCGTCGTCCGCTTCCAGCAGACCTGCGGCCCGGTGATGGCAAAGGGCGTGGAGGACACGGCCTTCTACCGCTGGTGGCGGCTCAGCTCGCTGAACGAGGTGGGCGGTGACCCTAACCGGTTCGGGATCGCGAGCGAAGAGCTGCACGACTTCGCCGGGCGGCTGCATCACGACTGGCCGACCTCGATGACGACCCTGTCGACGCACGACACCAAACGCTCCGAGGACGTGCGCGCCCGTCTGGCCGTGCTGTCCGAACTGCCTGCACAGTGGACTCAGGCCGTGCAGGCCTGGCGCGACGCCGCCGCGCCGTACCGGGACGCCCTGGTGGACGCTCGCACCGAGTACCTGCTCTGGCAGACCCTGGCCGGCACCTGGCCGATCGGCGCCGATCGGCTGCGCACCTACGTGCGCAAGGCCGCGCGCGAGGCCAAGACGCACACGAGCTGGACGGCGCCGGACGAGGCGTACGAGGCCGCGCTCGACCGCTTCGTCGACGGCGTCCTGGCCGACCGGGACGTCCTGGCCGGCCTGGCCGACTGGACCGAGGCGACCCAGGCGCCGGTGCGGGTCGCCGTCCTGGGGCAAAAACTGCTGCAGCTGGTGCTGCCCGGCGTCCCGGACGTCTACCAGGGCACCGAGCTGGTCGACCTGTCGCTGGTCGACCCGGACAACCGCCGGCCGGTCGACTACGAGGAGCGACGTCGGCGGCTGGCCCGGCTGGACGCCGGCCATCGACCCCGCGACGTGGACGACGAGAAGCTGCTGGTCGTCTCGCGGACGTTGCGGTTGCGCCGCGAGCGCCCGCAATGGTTCGTCGGCGAGGACTGCACCTACGTGCCCGTCGCGACCACCACCGGCAACGCGCTCGCCGTCGGACGCGGGGACGCCAGCGGCGTGCAGGTGGTCGCCGTGCTCACCCGGCTCTCGGTCTCGTTGCAGCGCTACGGCGGGTGGCGCGACCACACCGCGTCGCTGCCCGAGGGCCGGTGGCAGGACCTGCTCACCGGACGCGACGTGGACGGCGGGTCCGCGCCCCTGGCGGCGCTGCTGCCCGACCTGCCGGTCGCGCTGCTCGTCCGCTCCCCCACTTCTGGGCTTCCCCACTTGTGACGGCGTGTCAACCTCTCGCGGGTCAGGCAGGGGTTGACACGCCGGCACAGGTGGGCTGCGGGTCGGGATGCGTGAGGACGGGGGTCGGCCGCTGCTCGGGCTCGTTCCCGCGGGTGAGCCGCGCTTGTTATCCACAGGGTTATCCCCAACGGGAGCCGGACGGCGGCGCTCGACTGACGCCGTCGGCGATCCTTCGCAGATGCCAACTCGGCCCCGTCGTCCCAAAGACCTGCTCACCGCACCCTTCACTGCGGCCACAGCGCGAAGTTTCGGCGTCAGCGCTCGCATGCTGCAGGGCGCATCCTGGCGCCAGCTTGTGCGGGGCGTCTACGCGTGCGCCCAGCTGGAAGTCACCGACGAACTACGCCTGGCGGCGCTACGACTGGTGCTGCCCAAGGACGCGGTTGCGACCGACCTCACCGCGGCGTGGCTGCACGGGGCGTGGAACCCGCCGTCGGGCACGGCCCTGCCCCTGCACTTCGCGCTACCCAAGGGACGTTGGCGCCCGCCAGGGCCGGCCGGGCTCTCCCACCGGCTTACCTGGTGGCACAACGACGTCATGACCGTGCAGGACCTGCAGGTCAGTGCTCCCATGCGCAACGCCTTCGAACTGGCCCGGCGCGCCTGCCTGGTAGAGGCCGTGGTGTTGATCGACGCCTTCGCATACCGCGGTCTGATCGATCTGCCGTGGTTCTGGGCGTACCTGGACGCGCACCGGCGATGGCCGGGGGTGCGCGGCGTCCGCGAGGCAGCTGAGCTGGCCACGGCCCGCGCCCGCTCGCCCGGCGAGTCTCGGCTGCGGATGATTCCCGTCCTGGGTGGCCTGCCACCACCGTATGTCAACGTGCCGTTCCTTCGAGACGGCGTGATCATCGCCTATCTGGACCTGTGGCTGACCGTCAAAGAGCGCGAGGTCGGCGTCGAGTACGACGGCGCGTACCACGAGGACGGCGCCCAGCACCGTGCTGATAACCGGCGAGAGAACAGCCTGCTCGGCAACCTGCTTCGGTATGAGCGGTTCACGGTGGCACGACACGTCGAGCGGGTCAGGGCGTTGCACGAGATGGCCCGGGCACTTGGTCTCGCGCCGCCTCACGACCTGGAGCGACGCTGGTTCGCCGACCCCCGGCGTCCGCTGCGCTGGTAACCACCCTCGCCGACGAGCGGGTGCGCGGTGCGCAATTCAACGCCGCCATCGTCGGTCCGCCACGGCACTTGTGACGGCGTGTCAACCTCTCGCAGGTCAGGCAGGGGTTGACACGCCGTCACAAGTGGGCAGCGGGGGGCGCACGTGAGGCGAGGCGCTCAGGTCGCCGCCAGGCGCAGCCGCTCGACCTCGACGTCGAACTGGGCCGCCGGCCAGCGTGGGTCGATCGTCTCAAGCTGTTCGATCAGCAGCTGCTGCACCGCCCAGCGGGCGTACCACTTGTGGTCGGCCGGGACGACGTACCAGGGGGCCTGCGGTGTGGAGCACCTGCTCAGGGCGTAGTGGTAGGCCGTCTGGTAGTCCTGCCACCGGGCCCGCTCGTCGACGTCTCCGGGGTTGTACTTCCAGTACTTGTCGGGCCGTTCCAGGCGCTGCGCCAGCCGCTTCTTCTGCTCCTGCGAGGAGACGTGCAGCATGACCTTGACCAGCGACGTGCCCTTGGCCACCAAGCCCTGCTCGAACCGGTTGATCGTGGCGTACCGGCGGCCCCACACCCGCCGGGGCACCAGGTCGTGCACCCGGGCGACGAGCACGTCCTCGTAGTGCGAACGGTCGAAGACACCGATCTCGCCCGGGCGCGGCAGGTGCTGACGGATGCGCCACAGGAAGTCGTGATCGCGCTCTTGGGCCGTGGGCGCTTTGAAGGCCACGTCCCGCACCCCCTGCGGGTCCATGGACCCCACGACGTGCCGCAGGATGCCGCCCTTGCCGGAGGTGTCCATGCCTTGGACGACGAGGAGCAGGGAACGTTCGCCGCCACCTTGGCCCTCGGCGTACAGACGCTCCTGCAGCCTGGAGAGCCGGGGGACGCCGAGCGCCAAGGCTGCCTGGCCCACGGGCTTGCCACCTCGGACGCCGGGAGTCGAGGCAGGGTTGATGTCGGCAAGGTTCATGCCTGGTTCGAAGGCCAGGAGCGGGCCCAGTCCACCAGCGGGCGCCGGCGAGGCCGCGGCGAACGCGTCGCGCAACCGCTCCAGCTTGGCCTCTAGTGCAGCCACCCGCTTGGCCTTGACCCGTGCCGGTCCGGCCGAGGGCTTCGTCCCGTCCTTCGCCATCACGAGATCATGCCAGCGCGGGGTCGAAGGGGCCACACGGCGCAGGCTGTGCGAGGCTCGCCACATGCACTGCTTTGCCGTCTGGGCGCCGTACGCGCAGCGCGTGGACCTGGACCTGCATACCTACGAGGGCGTGAACCGGGTCCCGATGGACCGCTCCGACAGCGGCTGGTGGCGGCACCACGGTCAGGTCGGCCCGGGCACGGACTACGCGTTCCGGGTGGACGGCGGCGAACCGACGCCCGACCCCCGCAGCTGCTGGCAACCACGCGGCGTGCACGGTCCGAGCCGGGTTTTCGACCTGGGCGCCCACCAGTGGCAGGACCGCGACTGGCGGGGACCGCAGGACGGTGCCGGCGTGCTCTCAGCGGTGGTCTACGAGCTGCATGTGGGCACGTTCACCGAGATCGGCACGCTGGATGCCGCGGTCGAACACCTCGGCGACCTCGCCCAGCTGGGGGTGGACGTCGTCGAGCTGATGCCGCTGGCGGCGTTCCCCGGCCGGTGGGGCTGGGGGTACGACGGGGTGCACCCGTACGCCGTGCACGATCCGTACGGGGGGCCGGCAGCGCTGCAGCGCTTCGTCGACGCCTGCCACCAGCACGGAGTGGGCGTGTGCCTGGACGTGGTCTACAACCACCTGGGCCCGAGTGGCAACTACCTGTCCCGGTTCGGCCCGTACTTCACCGACAAGCACCACACCCCGTGGGGCGAGGCGGTGAACCTGGACGACCAGGGCAGCGCCCCCGTGCGCCGCTGGATCGTCGACAACGCACTGCGCTGGTTTCGCGACTTTCACGTGGACGCCTTGCGCCTGGACGCCGTGCACGAGCTCAAGGACGACTCGCCGCGCCATCTGCTGGCCCAGCTGAGCGAGGAGACGGCGGCGCTGTCCGACGCGCTGGGCCGACCCCTCGCCCTGATCGCCGAGAGCGACCTGAACGACCCGCGCACCGTCGAGCCCACCTCGGACGGCGGTCTGGGCATGTGCGCGCAGTGGAGCGACGACCTGCACCACGCGCTGCACGCCACGTTGAGCGGTGAACGGCAGGGCTACTACGCCGACTTCGGGCCGCTACCCGTGCTCGCCAAGGCGCTGACCCAGGTGTTCGTGCACAACGGCGGCTGGTCGAGCTTTCGCGGCGCGACGTGGGGCCGCCCGGTCGACCCGACAACCCACGACGGGCGCCGCTTTCTGGGCTACCTGCAGACGCACGACCAGGTCGGCAACCGGGCCCTCGGCGAACGGATCGGGGCCCTGCTCACGCCCGGCCAGCAGGCGATCGGGGCGGCCCTCGTGCTGACCAGCGCCTACACCCCGATGATCTTCATGGGTGAGGAGTGGGCGGCCTCGACGCCCTGGCGGTACTTCACCGACTTCCCGGACGTCGAGCTGGGCCGAGCCGTCCGCGAGGGACGCCAGCGCGAGTTCGCCCAGCACGGCTGGGACGGCGCCGTCGTCCCGGACCCGCAGCAGCACGCCACTCGCGACGCGAGCGTGCTGCGCTGGGAGGAGCGCGACGAGGCCAGCCACGCCCGCATGCTCGCCTGGTACACCGCTTTGATCGCCGAGCGCCGGCGCACCAAGGAGCTCACCGACGGCCGGCTGGACGCCGTGAGCGTCCAATGGGCGGACGACGACGGCTGGCTGCTCGTGCGTCGCGGCGACCTGCGCCTGGCCTGCAACCTGCGCGACCAGCCGGCCGAGGTGCCACTGGACGTCGCGGAGGCCGAGCTCGCCCTGGCCTGGGACCCCTCGACGACTCGGATCGGCCCCAACGGTGTGCACCTGTGCGCGCACGGGGTCGCCCTGCTGCGCGCAGCCTAGGCTCGCTCGGGGCAGTTCTGGCAGTTGGCACGGCGAACCGGCCGATTGCCCCGCGACTCTCGGGGCGGCAATGGCAGACTCCCGCCGTGAGCTTCCTGGAGGACCTGGACCAGATCGACGACGACGAGCTCGCCGAGCTGTACGCCTACCCCGCCGATCTGGACCGGCCGTGGGTGCGCGCCAACTTCGTCTCCTCCCTGGACGGCGCGTCCAGCGGCTCCGACGGGCGCTCGGGCAGCATCAACAACGCGGCGGACAAGCGGGTGTTCGCCTTGCTGCGCAACCTGGCGGACGTCGTCCTGGTCGGAGCCGGCACCGCCCGGGCCGAGGGCTACCGGCCGGTGCGCAGCCGCGAGCCCTGGCAGGGCCTGCGGGCGCGGCTGGGCCTGGCCCCGGCGCCGGTGCTCGCCGTGGTCAGCGGCTCGCTCGACCTCCCCTCAGGCGTCCTGGACCGCGTCGAGGGCGCTGGCCCCGTTCTGGCGATCACGTCGCTTCGGGCCGATCCGGAACGGCTGGAGGCAGCCCAGCGCGCGCTGGGCGCGGACGCGGTGCTGCAGGTCGGTGAGGAGCACGCCGATCTCGGTGCGGCGCTCGACCAGCTGGGCGAACGTGGCCTGTCCCGTGTGCTGTGCGAGGGCGGCCCCACCCTGATGAGTCATCTGGTCGCGGCCGATCGCCTGGACGAGCTGTGCCTGACCCTGTCGCCACTGCTGGTAGGCGGCGGCGCGGCTCGGATCACGAACGGGGGTCCACTCGCGTGCGACCTGCGGCTGGGGCATGTCGTGCAGTCCAACGGGGTCCTGCTGACCCGGTGGCTGCGCCGGTAAGCCCCCGGCCGACGTCCGGGCACGTTCGGCGACCACGGGCCAAATGGCGCTTTGTGACGCGGCGCCGGGTCGAAGTGCCACACGGCATGCGTTACGTGATCACGTCGCGGGCGGCTGGCGCGGCAGGGGCGGGCGCCGGTAGGTGGGCTGCTACGAAGGTGCGCACGACGCGCTCCCAGCGCTGCGGGTCGGTGTTCCACTCCTTGGTGTGCCGGCCCTGCTGCCAGGGCTCGACGGTGACCAGGTCGGGTCGGGCCCGGCCCAGCGCCAGGGACGGCCCGTTCGGCACGAACTCGTCGGCGTCGGAGTGGATCACCAGGACGGGCAGGTGCAGCTCCGCCGCCCGGGTGACCCAGTCCAGACGGCGCAGGTCCAGCGGCTCGCGCAGGCCGATCACCCTGCGTCCCAACGGGTGGCGCAGCATCGCGTGACCCATCCGCGTGACCTGCCACGGCAGGTGGTTGACCTTTGACTGGTGGTCGAGGACGGCGTGCCAGTCGACGACCGGGCCGTCGAGCACGACGGCGCGCACGCGGTCGGACAGCCACGACCGGGTGGCCGCCTGCAGCACGATCGCCCCGCCCATCGACCAGCCGAGCAGCACGACGTCCTGGGCGCCGTGCTCAACAGCCCACAGCAGCGCAGCCTCGACGTCGCGCCACTCGCTGTCGCCGAGGTGGTAGCGCCCGCTGGGGTCGGCGGGCGACTCGGCGTCGTTGCGGTAGGAGCAGACCAGCACCGACAGGCCGAGGTCGAGCATCGGGCGCACCGCGCGCAGGCACTCCTCCCGGGTAGCCCCCCGGCCGTGCACGAGCAACGCCCAGGTGTCCGCGCGGCCCGCACCCGCCAGGTACCAGGCGCGCATCGGCCCCAGGTCGGTGCCGATCTCGACGTCCTGCTGCACCAAACCCAGGCTGGTGGCGGGCGGCCCGCAGTAGTAGTACCCGTTCCATCGGCCGGGGCCGCTTCGGATGACGCCCGTGTCCACCTGCTCGAGTCGGCGCACGACCACCTCGCGGTCCGCGTGCAGGACCTCACCGAGCCGAGCATGCCGGCGGCCGTCGAACCACACGCCGTACCGTCCCGGCGCCGTGGTCTCGGGTGTGGCTTGCAGGGTGACCGTGGGCGGGTCGCCGTCCTGGTCGACGTCGATGATCCACACGTCGTCCGGCTTGACGTGGTCGGGCGTGACCACCCGCCGGGTGAAGTAGGCGGCCAGGGCGCCAGCGGCGGCTGCCACCACCCCGGCCGTGCCCGCGACCGTGACGACGGTGAGCTTGGCAGCGGCACGTACCCCGGTCACCCGCGAAGCCTCCCATGTGCGCCGGCCCCGCCCTAAATGCTCGCCTGGACCTGCCGGCGGCGCCGCCGGTGAGTGCGGTGCCGGCCGCCGGTGAGTCCGGTGCCGGCCAAGGCGGATGCCTGAGAGGATCGACCGGTGGACCTCCCGGTGATGCCGCCCGTCGCGCCGATGCTGGCCAAGACGACCACCTTGGAGGAGGCACTCGCGATGCTGCCCGACGTCCACATAGAACCGAAGTACGACGGCTTTCGCGTCATCGTCTTTCGGGACGGGGACGACGTCGAGCTGGGCAGCCGCGGCGCCAAGACACTGCAGCGGTACTTCCCCGAGCTGGTCGATGCGGTGCGCGGGCACCTGCCGCGGCGCTGTGTCGTGGACGGCGAGATCGTGGTGCGGGTCGGAAAGGCCGGCGCGCAACGGCTGGACTGGGACGTGCTGGCCCAGCGGATCCATCCCGCGCCCTCGCGGATCGCCCGACTGGCGGCCGAGACGCCGGCCGAGCTCGTGGCTTTCGACGTGCTCGCCGAGGGCGACCTCGCCGTCCTCGACGAGCCGTTCGAGGCCCGGTGCGACCGGCTGCAGCGGATGCTCGCCGGGCTCGACCCGAGCGCGCCCGTGCACCTGACCCGGGTGACCCGCGACGCTGCCCTGGCCCGCTCGTGGTTCGAGTCCTTCGAGGGCGCCGGCCTGGACGGGGTGGTCGCCAAACCACTTTCCGCCGCCTATCAGCCGGGGAAGCGGGTCATGCTCAAGGTCAAGCACGCCCGCACTGCCGAGGCAGTCGTCATCGGCTACCGCCGGCACACGTCCGGGCGCGGGGTCGGGTCGCTGCTGCTCGGCCTGTACGACGAGGCCGGTCGACTCCTCCAGGTCGGCGGCGCGTCGGCGTTCACCGACAAGCGGCGACTGGAGCTCGTTGATGAGCTGGCCCCCTTCGTCGTGCGTGACCAGGCCGGTATGCCTGTGGTGGAGGCGGGTGAACGCAACCGTTTCAGCGCCCAGCGCGATGTGAGCTGGGTGCGACTTCGCCCGGAGCTGGTGGTCGAGGTCCGCTACGACCAGATGGAGGCGAGGCGGTTCCGGCACGCCGTGCAGGTGCTGCGGTGGCGGGCCGACCGCGACCCGCAGTCGTGCACCTACGAACAGCTGGATAACCCGGCTTCGTACGACCTGGGTGCCGTGCTCGAGCGCTGACGTGCCAGGATGCGCCCACACCGACCGGTGCCCCCGCCAACGCCCGCCGCACCTCACCCTGATCCGCACCTCACCCTCACCGGAGCTGTCGTGGCCGACCTGATCGTCATCCTCACCGAGCAGGCTCTGGGCGCCAGTGACGCGGAGCGGATCCTGGCCCTGCACGACGGCGAGGAGCTCACCTACCACGTCCTGGTCCCCGCCGACACCGAACGCAACCTTCTGGTCGACGTCATCGACCACCTCAGCATGCTGCAGCTGCGCCAGGCGCTGGACGCCGTCCTGCATCACGCACCGGGTGGGGCAACCGCCCGGGACAACGCCGAGCAGGCGCTGAACACCTCCCTAGAAGCCTTACGCGCCAAGGGAAAGCAGGCCCAAGGCCAGGTGACTCAGGACGACCCGTTGCCCGCCGTGCAAGGCGAGGTGGACCGGCTCGGCGCCCGCGAGGTGGTGGTCGTGACCCGACCGCACGCGCTTGAGGACACGTTTCACCGGGACTGGGCCAGCAGGGCGCGGGACGTGCTGGGCGTGCCGGTCCTGCACGTGTACGCCGGCACGACGTTCCTGGGCTGAGGCCGACGTGATCTCGGGCCGGGTGATCAGCGCATCCACCGTCGTCCAGGCGCCGGCGGCTCGCATCTTCGACCTGCTCGCCGACCCGTGTCGGCATCCGGTGCTCGACGGCTCGGGCTCGGTGCGCTCGCTGGTGCGTGGCCCGCAGCGGCTCTATCTCGGCGCCCGGTTCGCGATGGCGATGCGCCTAGGCGTCCCCTACGCGATGGTCAACCGGGTGGTCGAGTTCGAAGAGGGGCGCCTGATCGCCTGGACGCACGTCTCGCGCGCGATCTGGCGCTACCAGCTCGAGCCGACCGGGCCGACGTCCACCCGCGTGACCGAGACGTTCGACATGCGCCACTCGCCGTTGGCGCCGGTGTACGAGCGGGCCGGTTTCGCGCAACGCAACGAAGGCGCGATCGTGCGAAGCCTCGCGCTGCTCGCGGACATCGCGCGCGCGCCGCAGCCGCCCTCGCCAGCCCCCTGACGGCTCCAACGCACTGACTCAGCGCTCTCTCAGTTCGCACCGCCATGCTGGATGCACCGGCGGTTACCGGCCGCCCTCACCGGAGGACCCATGAGCCTGCTGTCCCATGCGCTGCTGGCAGCCCTTGGTGCCGCAGCGGTGTGCACCGTTGCGGCGACGGTGCTGCTGTGGCCGCGACTCGCCGGCCGCGGGGTGCCGGCGTACGTCGGCCGGCTCGTCGCGGTGCTCATCTGCCAGCTGCTCGCCATCGTGGTCGCGGCCCTGGCCATCAACCAGCACTTCGACTTCTACGCAAGCTGGTCCGAGCTGTTCCCCAGCACCTCGAACAGCCAGGCCGCCGCCGTCCCGCTCACAACGATGGGACCAAAGGCGAAGGCGCAACGGGCGGACGCCGTGCCGAACGCGCGGGTCGCCGTCCCGGACCGGCGTCCGGGCCAGGTCATCCCCATCCGGGTCACCGGCGTGGGAGGCCTGTCGGAGGGCGGTTTCGCCTACCTACCGCCGCAGTACTCCGAGCCCGCACACCGCGCAGAGCGCTTCCCCGTAGTCCTGGTGCTGGCCGGCTATCCCGGCCACGTCAGCACCCTGGTGAACCGCCTGGAGGTGCCCTCGCAGATGAACCGTCAGGTCGCCGCGGGCACGGTGCACCCGATGATCATGATTCTGGTCTCGCCGACGGTGGCGCGTCCGCGAGACACCGAGTGCGCCGACGTACCAGGTGGTCCGCAGGTCGAGACCTACCTGAGCAGGGACGTGCCGCACTGGGTCGACACGCATCTGCGCACCAACGGGCGTTGGGCGGTGCTCGGCGTCTCGACCGGCGGCTACTGCGCGACCAAGCTGGCGACGCGCCATCCCGACGTCTTCCCCGCGTCGGTCTCGATGTCGGGCTATATCCACCCGTTGGAGGACTCCACGACAGGTGAGCTCTACGGCCACAACGCGAACCTGCGCAACCAGAGCGACGCGATCTGGGTGATGCGCCACCGGCCGGCGCCGCGGGTGGACTACCTGATGACCGCAAGCCGCACCGAGCGGCAGGTCTACCCCCAGCTAAAGGAGTTCGCGAGCGTGGTGCATCCCCCGGCCACGCTCACGACCTTGGTCGAGCCCAGCGGTGGGCACAACTTCGGGGTCTGGGTCAAGGAGCTGCCCACGTGCCTGCAGTGGCTCTCTGCCCGCCTCGCATAACCGGTGCTTTCGCCCGCCTCCCATAACCGGTGCCTTCGCCCGCCTAGTCGGCACGGCGCCGTATCGGGATCCACCCTTCTCCCCCAGGGTGGGTGCGATTACTACCTCCGCGCGGGGCCACTGGGGCACCCCGCGGCCTTGTGGAGGCCGCAGGGTGCCCCAGTGGCCGTCGTGGCGGCCGCAGGGTGCCCCAGTGGCCGTCGTGTACGCGTATAGGCCACCCAACGCGCCGCCGGCGATGGCCTCGCGAGGCCCGCGGAGATGGTCTCGAAGGGCGGATTGGGCCATTGCGTGCCAAGATCGCGCCGTTAGCACTACCTACCCAGCCACAGAGAGGCGAACATGATCATTCTCGGAGTGATCCTGCTCATCATCGGGATCGTCGCCGGTATCAGCATCCTGACGACGATCGGCATCATCCTCATCGTCGTCGGGGCGATTCTGTTCCTGCTCGGCTCCACGGGCCGTGCGATCGGTGGCCGGCGGCACTACTACTGACCGCGCGGCGCGGCTGGCCCCGCACCGTGCGGTGCGGGCCAGCCGCGGCCGGGCAGTTCGGCGCTGCCGGCTGGTCGGCGTTGCCGGGGCAGTCGGTGTTGCCGGCTGGTCGGCGTTGCCGGCTGGTCGGCATTGCCGGCTGGTCGGCATTGCCGGCTTGCTGGCGCTGTGAGCTGGACGTCGGCGCCGCTCAGTCCGCGCGTGCGCCCCGCGCCCGGGACGGCTGCACCCGTGGCGGCTCGCCGGGCATCTTCGGATAGTCCGGCGGAAAGGCAAGCTCGCCCAGACCCCGCTCGCAGTCCGCCTCCCACAGCTGGTGGGCGCGGGTCAGGTCACCGACGGAGGCGTCCATGGCCGCCCAGGGGTCGCCGTCCGCGGCCACGATGGCCGGCACGGTGCGCACGGTGAACTCGGCCGGGTCCGCGGACGCCAGCGCCTGCCAGGTGAGCGGCATCGACACGGGGGCGTGCGGCAAAGGCCGCGGACTGTAGGCGCACGCGATCGTGCGGTCGCGGTTTGTCTGGTTGAAGTCGACGAACACCTTCTGACCCCGTTCTTCCTTCCACCAGGCCATGGTGACCAGCGATGGGGCGCGACGCTGCAGTTCGCGACCGATGCCGATGACGGCATGTCGCACCTGCAGGAACTCCCGATCCGGCCGGATCGGGGCGAACACGTGCACGCCGCGGTTCCCCGAGGTCTTGGCCCACGCCGTCAGGCCCAGCTCGGCCATCAGCTCACGCAGCAGGAGGGCAACTTCGACGGCGTCGGCGAAACCACACCCGACCTGCGGGTCCAGGTCGATCCGTAGCTGGTCGGGCCGGTCCAGGTCGGCGGTGCGCACCGGCCAGGGGTGCCAGGTGATGGTGTTCATCTGCACCGCCCACACGAGCGCGGCGGGCTCGTCGATGACCAGCTGGGCGTGCCGGCGACCACTGGGGTAGGTCACCTGCACGGTACGGATCCACGGCGGCATACCGCGCGGCGGGTTCTTGGAGTAGAAGGCCTCGCCGCTCACGCCGTCCGGGAAGCGCTGCAACGTCACCGGCCGGTCGGCCAGCGCCGCCACCAGTGCGGGGCCGACGTCCAGGACGTAACGCGCCAGCTCGCCCTTGGTGACCCCCAGCTTCGGCCAGAGCACCCGGTCGGCGCTGCTCAGCCGAACCGCGCGGACGCCGTCCGGGCCAGGCACCTCGATCGTCACCGCGTCACCGGGCACGCCTCAACCGTACCGACCCGGCCCAAGCCCCCTGGCCTTCGGGCGCGGAACGAACCCGGCGCCCCCAGCGTTGCGACGTGTGGCCCGCCACCGAACCGAAGAGGACCAGCATGGAGCCGACCCAGCGCCCGTACCCCCGCGCCAAGGAGGACGAGCAGTGGCGCGCCGAGCTGACGCCGCAGGAGTACGAGGTGCTTCGTCGAGGCGGCACCGAGCGGCCGTTCGTCGGGGAGTACACCGACACCACCACCGAGTGTGTGTACGCCTGCCGGGCGTGCGGCGCCGATCTGTTTCGCAGCGACACCAAGTTCGAGTCGCACTGCGGCTGGCCCTCGTTCTACTCTCCCCTCGCCGAGGACCGGGTCGAGTACCTCCCAGACCACAGCACCGGGACCGAACGGGTCGAAGTCCGTTGCGGCAGCTGCGGTTCGCACCTCGGCCACGTCTTCGAGGGTGAGGGATACGGCACCCCGACGGACCAGCGCTACTGCATCAACTCGATCTGTCTGACACTGCAGCCCAAGGCCTGAGCCGGGGCGCGGCTTCCCTCACGGCAGGGCGGCGACCAGGTCCGGCAGTGCAACACGCGGGCCGGTGAAGAACGGGATCTCCTCACGCACGTGTCGCCGGGCGTCCGTGGCACGCAGGTCGCGCATCAGGTCGACGATCCGGTGCAGCTCGTCGGCCTCGAACGCGAGGATCCACTCGTAGTCGCCGAGCGCGAACGCCGAGACCGTGTTCGCACGCACGTCGGGGTACTCGCGGGCCGCCTTGCCGTGCTCGACGAGCATGTCTCGACGCTCGTCGTCCGCCAGCAGGTACCAGTCGTAGGAACGCACGAAGGGGTAGACGCAGACGTAGCCGCGCGGGTCCTCGCCCGCCATGAAGGCGGGGATGTGGCCCTTGTTGAACTCCGCCGGCCGGTGCAGCGCCGCGACAGACCAGACCGGCTCGAGCTGGCTGCCCAGATCGGTGCGCCGCAGCCGCCGGTACGCCTCCTGCAAGGACTCGATGTCGGGCGCATGCCACCACACCATCAGGTCGGCGTCGGCGCGCAGCCCGCTGACGTCGTAGAAACCTCGGACCACGACGTCGCGATCGGCCAGACCGGCCAGCGCCTGCGACACCTGCGCGCTCAGCGCAGCGCGATCACCCTCCACGTGCGCTGGCGCCGCGAACACCGACCACATCGTGTAGCGGATGGTGTCGTTCACGTCTCGGGCCTTGACCTTCGCCTCGCTCATGGGTTCATCCTGCCCCGCCGTGTCCGAGCACCTCCAGGTGGGTCTGGATCTCCTGCGCCGCCTTCGTCGCGGAGGCGATGCACGCGGGGACGCCGACCCCGTCGTAAGCCGCACCGGCCAGCACCAGCCCGGGCGCGCCCTGCAGCGCCGCACGGGCGGCGTTGACCCGGCGCACGTGCCCCACCTGGTACTGCGGCAGCCCCCCGCCCCACCGGGTCACCCGCACGGCCCGCACGGGCAACGGCGCTGCGAGCAGGTCGGCGAGGTCGGCAACCGCCCGAGCCGCGAGGTCGTGGTCGTCGAGCTGCAGGTCGCCTTGCTCGCCGTACCGGCCTACCGAGGTCCGCGCCACCACCTGCTCGGGGTCGGACTCGTCCAGCCAGGCCCATTTCGCTGACGAGTGCGTGGCCGCCTTGACGAACCGGCCCTCGACCGGCGGCACCAGCAGGCCGCTCCCCGGCAGGGCGCCGGCGCTCGCCCGCGGCAGCACCAGGGTGACGATCGCCATCCCCGCGTACTCGACGCCAGCTAGAAGCGTTGCAGCGTAAGGTAGTTCGTCCCGCAACAGTCTGGACGTCGGGGCCGCCGGGCTTGCGAGCACAACGGCCTGCACGTCGATGGCCTGCTCACTCGTGGTCGGGCCGAACACCAGCCGCCAGCCGTCCGGCGTCCGGCGTAGGCTGCGCACCAGCGCGTCCGTGAGCAGCTCGACGCCTCGCTCGCGCAAGCGGTCAGCGACGGCCAGCGGCAGCCGCCCGACGCCGCCTCGAATCCCGACGAACGCCGGGGCGTGGGTGGCCAGGCCTGCGCGGGCCGCAGCTGCCGCCGCGACGACGACCGAACCGCCCTCGACGGCGGCCGCCCACAGCGCCGGGACGGTCGCCTGCAGCGACAGCTCGTCGGCGCGCCCGGCGTACACCCCGCCCAGCAAGGGCTCGACCAGCCGGTCGACGACGCCCGCGCCCACCCGTTCGCGCAGGAACGACGAGACGTCCACGTCGTCCCGCAGCGCCGGCCAGCGGCCGTCGGGCTCAGCGCTCACCGGTGCCACCTCGGCATCGGTGAGCAGGCCGCCCAGGCCCGCAGCAGAGGAGGGCACGCCCATCAGCGTCCCGGCGGGCAACGGGCGCAGCATCCCCCGCGACCACAGGCCCGCGCCGACGGCGCGCGGGTGCACCAGGTCGTCCCCCAACCCCACCTGCTGGGCCAGTCGCACCGCCTCGGGCCGTCGGGCGAGCAGGGACTCGGCGCCCAGGTCGACGCCCACGCCATCGACGTCGCCGAGCGCCAGCTTGCCGCCCACCTGCCCAGAACCTTCGAGCAGGACGACCCGCGCCGCGCCGGGGGCGTTCGTCAGGTTCCAGGCAGCGGCCAGACCCGTGATTCCGCCACCCACCACGGCAACCACCGGGCGGGACCCATGATCTGGTTCGCGCACATGCCCCAGGTTTGCAGACCGTGACCAGTTCGAGACCGGCTGGGGTGGAACCGGCCGCTCGCTGGCCACGTCGCAGCTGCAGAAGGGTCACGTCGGCCGAGCCCAGGGAGCGGGATATGAACAGGTCACGAACGAGCGCCGTGGGTGTCGCTGCCCTCACAGCCTTGGTGCTGAGCGGGTGCAGTGCTGGCGGGTCCACGGGCGCGGCGGGCGCCTCGGGCGGCGCGATGTCGCAGTTGGGGTCGGGCGCGGTCGAGGGCGCGCCCATGGAGCCCAAGGGGCCGGCGACAGCGCCACCCAAGGCCGGCGCAGGGGCGGCGTTCGACCCCGCTGCTCTCGGCGGACGCCGTCAGGTGCGCTCGGCCGACCTGAGCGTGCAGGTCTCGGACGTCGCCGGATCGGCCGCCAGGGTCCGCTCGTTGGCCACCGGCGCGCAGGGCTACGTGGCGCAGGAGCAGACCGGCACCGTGCCGCCGCAGCCGGTGCCGCTCGAGGGTCCCACGCCGGGCCGGCCCAGCACCCTGCCGCAGGCGCAGTCCACGCTGACCTTGCGGGTGCCCGAGGTCGCCCTGGACCGGGTCATGGACCAGGTGGCCGCACTCGGGACCGTGGTCTCCCGCGGCCAGTCCACCAAGGACGTGACGAGCCAGTACGTCGACACCGCCAGCCGCTTGAAGTCCCAGCGCGCCAGCGTCGACCGGGTGCGCACCCTGCTGGGCAAGGCGACCAACCTGGGCCAGGTGGTGCAGATCGAGTCCGAGCTCTCGCGACGCCAGGCCGACCTGGAGTCGCTGGAGGCCCAGCTGGCGGCCCTGAACGACCAGACGACGCTCGCCACGTTGAACGTCAACCTGGCACCGCGGCCGACCACACCCGTCACCGCTCCCCCACAGGGCGCGTTCCTGACCGGCCTGCTGGGGGGCTGGAAGGCCCTGGTGGCCAGCGTCGGCGTCGCGCTCACCATCGTCGGCGCGGTCCTGCCGTTCGCCGTGCTGGCCGCGGTCGTGCTCTGGCCGGTGCTGCTCGTGCTGCGCCGGCGGCGGACGCGTCCGGCCGCGACCTGAGGCCCGGACGTATGACCTGCGAAGCGGCGGATCAGTGTGGGATCGAGTGCACGAGCTCGACGACGCGCTGCAGCCGGGCCGGGTCGGCGTTCGGGGGGACGCCGTGGCCAAGGTTGAACACGTGCCCTGGCGCCGCCCGGCCGGCCTCGACCGTGGCGCGCACCCGGGTGTCGAGCACCTGCGGTGGCGCGAACAGCAGGGCCGGGTCGAGGTTGCCCTGGACGGCGCGCTGCGGCCCGATCCGGCGCGTCGCCTCGTCCAGCGGTACCCGGAAGTCAACGCCGACCACCTCGGCGCCGACCTCACCCATGGCGCCCAGCAGCTCACCGGTGCCCACACCGAAGTGGATCCGCGGCACTGCGAGGTCGGCGACCGCCGCCAGCGCAGTGGCCGAGTGCGGCGCCACCAGCGCTTGGTAGTCCGGCAGCGGCAGCGTCCCGACCCAGGAGTCGAACAGCTGGACAGCACTCGCCCCGGCCTGCACCTGGATGCGCAAGAACGCGCCCGCCAGCCGGCCCAGGCGATCGAGCAGGGCATGCCACAGGGGCGGATCGCCGTACATCAACGCCTTCGTGCGTTCGTGGTTCTTCGAGGGGCCACCCTCGATCAGGTAGGACGCGAGGGTGTACGGCGCGCCCGAGAACCCGATCAGCGGCGTCGGGCCGAGCTCGGCCACCAGCTGGCGCACTGCCTGTTCCACGTACGGCACGTCGCCGGGGGTGAGGTCGGGCAGCCGGTCGAGGTCGGCGCGACTGGCAAATGGCTGCGCCACAACGGGTCCTACGCCCGGAACGATGTCCAGGTCGACGCCGACCGCCTTGAGCGGAACGACGATGTCGCTGTACAGGATCGCCGCGTCCACGCCGTACCGACGCACCGGCTGCAAGGTGATCTCGGTGACCAGGTCGGGACGCTGGCAGGAGTCCAGCATCGAGATGCCCTCGCGTACCGCGCGGTACTCCGGCAGCGAGCGCCCGGCCTGGCGCATGAACCACACGGGCGTGTGCGCAACCGGTTCGCGCCGGCACGCGGCGAGGAACGCGGACCCCTCGACCGGCCGGGGTGCGGCGGTCGGGGTCACCGGGCCATGGTGTCACGGCCCGTGATGCCATGGATTCCGCTACACCGGGATTGCACGATCACCGGCTCAGGCGAGCTCGAGGGTGGCCCGCCGACGGCTCTCGATCTCCAAGAAGCGCAGCAGCACCAGACCGATGACGAGGTAGATGGCGCCCACTCCCGCCTCCGCGCCCACCGTGCGCGCCACGGCGCTGAACGGGGCGCCGGCCGCGAGCTCACGGGCGGCGGCAATCCCGTGGGTGAGGGGCAGCCAGCCGGCGACGGCCGCCATCCACCCTGGCAGCGCGCTGAGCGGGACGTTCACCCCGCAGAAGATCAACAGCATCCCGAACACCAGGTTGGACAGCGTCGCCGTCTCGCGCACGCGCAGCGCCAGCGCCGCGGTGACCAGTCCGAGCCCGGTGCAGGCGAACGCCGAGACCGCCACGACGAAGGCCAGCAGCGGCAACGATGCGAGCGGCAGCTTCACCCCCAGGACGACGGCGCCGACCACGAGTGCGAACAACGAGACCACGAACCCGTTGACGATCACCGGAAGCGCCCGCCCCAAGAACAGCGGCGTCCGACGGGCTGGGCTGACCAGCAGCAGGCCCAGGGTGTGCGAGTACCGCTCGCCATCGATGGTGTTGCCCATGGCGAACAGGCAGGGGATCGAGGCGTACTGCACGGCGTTGCCGATCAGGAAGAACGAGTCGCTGCCCACCCCGGCTGAGCGGCCGACGTACGCGAAGAACAGGATCTGGAAGATCGGCCCCAGCACGAAGGTAGGCACGAGCACCCAGGGGCTGAGCCAGCTGAACAGGGCGCGGTAGCTCGTCAGGCCGCCGAGGAAGAAGATCCGAACCGAGCTCGTCATGTCAGGGCCAGGGTCGCGTGGGTGCGCGCCGAGTCGACCATGCGCCGGGCGAGCAGGGTGCCGAGCAGGGCGTACCCGGCCGCGACGCCCAGGCACATGGCGATGCCGGGCCAGGGCTGGCCGCCCAGCGCGGCCGCCTTGATCGCGGAGACGCCCCAGGTGACGGGGACCAGCCACGACACCGGGCGCACCCAGTCCGGGAGGATGGACAACGGGACGAGAAACCCGCAGGTCAGCCAGATCGGCAGCTCCAGTGCGGACCCCAGCGCCCAGGCCGACCGATAGCGGACGGCGCTCACGGCGAGCACGAACCCCATCACCGCCACCCCCAGCGCGGTCACCACGCAGGCCAACGCGAACGTCAGGGGGTGCACGAACGAGACCTCGATGCCGAAGACGAGCCGTCCCCACACCAGCGTGGCAACCAGGCTGTACAAGCCGATCGTCGCCATCGACAGCGTGATCGGTACGACGATCAAGGCGAATGGGCGCGGTGCCCCGACGAGCAGCTCGAGGGTCCCCTGGCGGCGCTCGTTCTGCAGGGACGTCGACGCCGTGGTGGCGACCGCCGACCACACCCCCATGACGCTGGCCCCCACCGCGGCGGCCACCAGCGCGGTGGAGCTTGCACTCTGCCGGTAGATCAGGAACACCGAGGTCGCAAAGAACAAGGGGTACACGATGGCGAGCGCACCGTCGAAAGCTGAGCGGCTGCGCATCTTCAGCTGCAGCCACCAGCCCAGGCCCAGCAGGCGCAGCACACTCATGGGCGGTTCACCAGCTCGACGTAGGCGTCCTCGAGCGTCGGCTCGCGGGTTGCGACCCGGCCAAGGCGCTGGCCGGCAAGGGCGGCGAGCACGGACGACGTGACCTCGGCTCCGGCGTCCGAGCGAACGACCACCAGCTGGGCCTGCCCGCGCTCCTCCACGCTCACGGACGTCACACCCGCCAGCGCACGGACGTCGTCGAGCACCGACTGCGCGTCGCCGAACACCTCGACCTCGACGACCCGGCCCTCGACCACGCCACGCTTGAGCTCCTGCGGGGTGCCCTGCGCGACGATCTCGCCCGCCGCGATCACCGCGATCCGGTCGCAGAGCTCGTCGGCCTCGAACATGTAGTGGGTGGTCAGCAGCACGGTGGTGCCGAGCTCGACCAGCCTGGCCACCGTCGTCCGCAGCTCGCGGGCCCCGACCGGGTCGATGCCGATGCTCGGCTCGTCCAGGAAGAGCACCTCCGGGCGGTGCAGCAGGCCCCGAGCGATGTGCAGGCGTTGCCGCATGCCCCGCGAGTAGCCCTCGACTCGTTCGCGTTCTCGGCCCTGCAGTCCGACCAGCTCGACCAGTTCGCCGATGCGCTGTCGCTGCTCGCGGGCGGGGACGGCGTACAGCTCGGCGAAGTAGCGCAGGTTGTCCAGCCCCGAGAGCCGCTCGTACAGCCCGCGGTCGCCACCGAAGACGTAACCCACGTGCCGGCGTACCTCGCGCGCTTCGCGGACCACGTCGTGACCGAGCACGCGCGCGGAGCCACCGCTGGGCAGCAGCAGGGTGATGAGCATCTTGATCGTCGTGGTCTTGCCGGCGCCGTTCGGGCCGAGCAGCCCGAACAGCTCGCCGCGCTCGACCTCGAAGCTGAGCCCGCGGACCGCCTCGACCTCACGTGCCGCGCGGCGGCGGATGCCGGTCCGGGCCCGGTATCGACGCTGGATGTTCTCGACCTCCATGACCGGCACTGGTCTCCCCCGTTTCGTCGACCGCGACCCTAGCGGGGCAACGAGCGGCCGGGCGAGCACATTTGCGTCGCGCACTGTGAGCGGCTCAACCGAGACTGACCAGAAGGACGCCACCGACCGCGGCGACGACCCCGGCCTGTTGCAGGTGTCGCAGGCGCTCGCCGAGCACGAAACGGGCCAGTAGCACGGTCATGACCGGATAGAGCGAACCCAGCGCCCCGGTGACACTGAGCAGGCCGTGTCGGGTCGCCACGCCATAGAGCAAGTTGGCCGACACGTCGCCAACACCGGCCAGTGCGAGCAGGCGCAGGTCGCGCACGACCAGGCCGCCGAGCGTGCGCAGGCTGAGCGCGGCAACGACGAACAGGCTCACGCTCGTCGCGCGCATGCCCAGCAGCGTCATGACCACGCTGAACCGGGCCCCCCGCTCGATGAACGTCAGGGCCAGTCCGAAACAGACTGCCGCGCACAGGGCCAGCACGATGGGCCGAGGCGAGCCGCCACCGCGTAGCTCTGGGCCGCTGGCGGCGACGGCACCGGCGATCGCGAGCACGATCCCCGCCGTGGCGAGCACCGAGAGGCGCTCACCCCAGGCCACCCCGACCAGCACGGGCAGCACGGCGGCCAGGGCCGAGATGGAGGCCACCACCCCCATCGTGCCCGAGCCCAACGCGGCGTAGAAGCAGACCAGTCCGGCCGCGCCGACCAGCCCCGCGGCCATCGCCCACGCCAGCCAGCCGGAAGGGGCGTCCCACGCGCGGGTCAACACCGCCACGGCACTGACGGCCAGGAGCCCGAGCAGCTGTGAGGCACCCACCACGGCGTACGCCGGACGGCGGCGCGCGAGCAGGCCACCGGCGAAGTCCGCGCTGCCCCAGACCGCACTGGACAGGACAGCGAGCAGGACGGCCACGGACGAAGGGTAGGGGCCGGACCTCGCAGCCTTTCGCCCCGCACCGGCGGCGCGCCTGTCCGGGGCCACGACCGTGGCGTCGTACTGTGCGTGCATGTTCACCCGGCCGACTGGCGAGGAGCCGGCCGAGGCGTTCAGCCGGGCCCTGGACCAGCTGCGCTCGACCAGGGCGCGACGTGAGGTGGTGCTGACGGAGGTCCCTGCCCCACAGCGGATCGCCCCGTACGCCGTGGCGCTGACCGCCGACGTCCTGTCCCGCGCTGTGCCGTCCGGCGCGGAGGAACCCGAGGAGCTGGCCAGCGGCCGGTTCGTGCTGCTGCACGACCCGTCGGCCCCCGAGCCATGGGACAGCACCTTTCGGGCGGTGACCTTCGTGCGCGCGCAGCTGGAGCCGGAGTTCGCCGCGGACCCGCTGCTGGGAGAGGTCGGGTGGTCGTGGCTGCTCGACGCCCTGGCCACCCGTGGGGCCTCCTACACCCAGGACGGGGGCACGGTCACCCGCGTCGTCTCGCAAAGCTTCGGGGCCCTAAAGCAGCGTCCCGACACGGTCGAGATCGAGGTGCGCGGCTCGTGGTCGCCGCTGGATGACGACCTCGGCAAGCACTTGGCGGCCTGGACCGACCTGCTGTGCACCGTCGCCGGGCTGCCTCCACTGCCCGAAGGAGTAGCCGCGCTGCCCGCCCGGCGCCGCTGAGCTTGAGACCCGCTGAGCCGCGGACCCGCTAGGGGTCAAGGTCGGCGGTGCGCCTGCCGATGGGTGCTGAGACGGGCAAGCCCGACGCGGCAGCCAGCCGCGGCGCCGTCGCAATCACGGCAGGAGACGACGGTGGCGGCAGTTGTCGAGCGGGTCGCACTGGCCCCGCTACCGCGCACGGGGCGCTTCACCGCGCTGGTGGTGATCGGGCAGCTGGGCGCGCGCGACTCAGTCAGTCGCACCTTGCGCGCCCTAGGGGCCCGCGATGTGGTGCAGGCAGCAACCCTGGGCGAAGGACGCCAGCGAGCGTTCACGATGGGGCCGCGAGAGCTCTGCGTCGTGGACGCCGCCCTGCCGGACGGGTCTGGCTTGGCGTTGCTCTCCGAACTGCGCTCGCGGGGCTGGAACCGCGGACTGGTGCTGTCGTGCCTCGAGGACGCGTACAGCGTGCGGGCCGCGTTGTCCGCCGGCGTCCGTTGCTTCCTGGTCTCGCGTCGTGCCGCCTCTGCGAACCCGCCTGCGACGGGAGCCTCCGCGGGCGAGCAGCTGTCCGCCCGCGAGATCCAGGTGCTGCAGCATGTCGGAAACGGCCGCTCCAACAAGGAGATCGGCGCCAGCCTCGGACTGTCGGCGCTGACCGTGAAGAGTCACCTCGCGCGCATTGCGCGCAAGCTCGGCACCGGCGATCGCGCCGAGATGGTCATGCTGGCCCTGCGGACCGGTGCCATCAGCTGACCCGTTCGCTCGGGGGCCAAGCCCGCTCGGTCGCCTGTCATCACTGTGGCCGTCGGCCGCCTTGACGTCGGCCGCTGGGACGTCGGCCGCTGGGACGTCGGCCGCTAGGCACCGCTCGGGCACCGGCTCCGGAACCGGCTCGGGTTCAGGTTCAGGTTCAGGCTCGGGCTCGGGCTCGGGCTCGGGCCGCATGGGTGCAGGCGTGGGTGCAGCGAAAGTGATGTGATCACAGCAGG
>DAIETC010000212.1 GCA_027345905.1 Kineosporiaceae bacterium
GCGGCTGCGGGCGGCCCGGGCGCAGCGCCCCCAGCCGGCCCGGGACGACAAGGTGGTGGCTGCGTGGAACGGGCTGGCGATTGCGGCGCTGGCCGAGACCGGGGCACTGCTGGAGCGCCCTGACCTGGTGCAGGCGGCCGGGCGCGCTGCCGGGCTGCTACTCGACGTGCACCGCCCGGGCGGGCGGCTGCGCCGGGTGTCGCGCGACGGCGCCGTGGGCGCCCCGGCGGGCGTGCTGGAGGACCACGCGGACCTGGCCGAGGGACTGCTCGCGCTGTACGCCGTCACGGGCCAGGCTGGGTGGGCCCAGGAGGCCGGGGCCCTCGTCGAGGACCTGCTCGCCAGGTTCGCCACTCCCGACGGCGAGCTCAGCGACACTCCGTTGGACGACGTCGACCCCGTCCTGCAGCACGCTGCGGGTCAGCGGGCCGGCGACCTCGGCGACAACGCCTACCCGTGCGGCACCTCGGCGGCCGCGGGTGCGCTGCTGACCTGGGCCAGCCTTACCGGGGACGCAGGGGCTCGCGAGGGCGCCGAGCGAGCCCTGGGCGCCATGGCCGGGGTGGCCTCCGGGGCCCCGCGGTTCGCCGGCTGGGCGCTCGCTGTGGCCGAGGCGCTGGTCGACGGCCCCCGCGAGGTGGCGGTCGTCGGAGCGGCAGATGACCAACGGACCACCGCGCTGTGGGCAGCAGCGTTGCGCGGCACCGCCCCCGGCCTGGTGGTTGCGGTCGGCAGCCCGGACGACGACCCGGCCGTGCCGCTGCTGGCCGGCCGCGGTCTGCGTGACGGGGGCCCGGCTGCCTACCCCTGCAGAGGTCAGGTGTGCGACCTGCCCGTGACCGACGTCCGGTCGCTCGGTCGGTTCACGCTGGGTCAGGTGCTAGTGTAGACGGCCATCGAGACCGCGATGTAGTGCACGACGAAGGCCGCGACGGTGCAGGCGTGGAAGATCTCGTGGAAGCCGAACCATCGGGGGCTGGGATCGGGGCGCTTGAGCGCGTAGACCACGGCCCCGGCGGTGTAGAGCGCGCCGCCGACCACGATCAGCGTGAGCAGCGCCAAGCCACCGGAGTGGTAGAAACCGGGCAGGTAGATGACCGCCACCCAGCCCAGTGCGATGTAGACGGGGGTGTAGAGCCAGCGCGGGGCGTTGACCCAGAAGACCCGGAACAGGACGCCGCCCAGGGCCCCGGCCCAGACGATCCACAGCAGCGTCCGGGCCTGCCCGTACGGCAGCAGCAGTGCCGCGAAGGGGGTGTAGGTGCCGGCGATGATCAAGAAGATGTTGGAGTGGTCGAAGCGTTTGAGCAGCATCCGGGTGCGCGGCGACCAGTTGCCCCGGTGGTAGAGCGCGCTCGTGCCGAACAGCAGGGCAGCCGTGACACCGAAGATCGCCGACGCCAACCGGGACTCGGCGGTGGGCGCAAGCGCGATCAGCACGACTGCGGCGATGACGACGAGGGGGAAGGTGCCGGCATGCAGCCACCCGCGCAGGCGTGGCTTGACCGCGGCCACGACGTCCTCGACGCGGTCGGCGATCGTGTTCCCGTCCTGCGCAGCCGCGTCCCCGGGGGGCGTCGGGCGTTGCTGGCGGCGGCTCATGGGACCAGCCTAAGCCCACCTACGCCGACGTAGGTTGGCCGCGAATGGGCCAGGATCCGAGTAGCGTTCGGCACCGGGAGGGCGCCGGGTGGACGACCCGGCGCAGGCAAGCCGCGAGGTTGGGAGCGCGCGTGGGACTGCGAGACCTGGCGTACCGCGCCTACGAGCGTCGCCTGCTGCGCCGGCTGGACCTGGCGGCGGTCCCGCAGCACGTGGGGGTCATCGTCGACGGAAACCGGCGCTGGGCCAAGGCGTCGGGCACCGACTCCCGCGCCGGGCACGCCGCGGGGGCGGACAACGTCGAACGGCTGCTCGACTGGTGCGAGGAGGTCGGCGTCGAGCTGGTGACGCTGTGGCTGCTGTCAACCGACAACCTCAACCGTCCCGAGGCCGAGCTGCGTCCGCTGCTGCAGATCATCGAGGACGTCACCGAGCGGATCGCCGCTACGGGCCGCTGGCACGTGCACCCGGTGGGCGCCCTCGACCTGCTGCCCGACGCGACCAGCCGGCGGCTGAAGGACCTCGACGAGCTGACCCACACCGGCACCGGGTTGACGGTCAACGCGGCCATCGGGTACGGCGGGCGGCGCGAGATCGCGGACGCGGTGCGCTCGCTGCTGCACGAGCACGCCGCCAAGGGCACCTCGATCGAGGAGCTTGCCGAGATCTTGGACGTCGAACACATTGCCGAGCACCTGTACACCCGCGGCCAGCCCGATCCCGACCTGGTGATCCGCACCTCGGGCGAGCAGCGGTTGTCGGGTTTCTTGCTCTGGCAGAGCGCGCACAGCGAGTTCTACTTCTGCGAGGCCTACTGGC
>DAIETC010000220.1 GCA_027345905.1 Kineosporiaceae bacterium
GCCGTGAGGCCACGCGCGCGGGCGCCGCGGCGCGGCGAGCCGCGGCCAGGGGCATCGCAACCGTCGACCGACGCCGCGCCGAGCGCGAGCGCCTGGTGCGCCGCCTGGGCGACCCCCCACGCCGGCCCTGGATCTACCTGATCGTCGCCACCGGCGACATCTTCGAGGACATCCCGCAGGCGCAGGCCGCCGCCCGCGGCGGGGCGGACGTCATCGCGGTGATCCGGTCCACCGGTCAGAGCCTGCTGGACTACGTGCCCGAGGGCGCCACCCGCGAGGGCTATGCCGGCACCTACGCGACCCAGGAGAACTTCGCGCTGATGCGCGCCGCGCTGGACGAGGTGGGCAAGGAGCTCGGTCGCTACATCCGGCTGACCAACTACGCATCCGGGCTGTGCATGCCCGAGATCGCCACGCTGGCCGGGCTGGAACGGCTGGACATGATGCTCAACGACTCGATGTACGGCATCTTGTTCCGCGACATCAACCCGGTGCGCACCTTCGTCGACCAGCGCTTCAGCCGTCAGGTGCACGCGCGCGCCGGCATCATCATCAACACCGGTGAGGACAACTACCTGACCACCGCGGACGCCGTCGAGGCGGCGCACACGGTGACCGTCAGCCAGCTGCTGAACGAGCGCTTCGCCAAGGAGGCCGGCCTGGCCGACTGGCAGCTGGGCCTGGGGCACGCCTTCGAGATCAACCCCGACCTGCCGGACAGCTTCCGGCTGGAGCTGGCGCACGCGCTGCTCGCCCGCCAGCTGTTCCCCAAGGCGCCGCTGAAGTGGATGCCGCCCACCAAGCACATGACCGGCGACGTGTTCCGCGGGTACCTGCTGGACGGCTTCTTCAACCTGGCCGGTGCGCTCACCGGCCAGGGCATTCTGCTGGTGGGCATGATGACCGAGGCGGTGGTCACGCCGTTCCTGTCCGACCGCGACCTGGCCTTGCAGAACGTCCGGTACGTCCTGGACGCCGCGGGCGGCCTGGCGCAGGACTTCCACCCCCCGCCCGACGGTTTCATCGCCACACGAGGCCGTCAGGTGTTGAGCGAGGCCGTCGAGCTGCTCGAACGGATCGCCGACGACGGGTTGCTCAACGCCATCGCCGATGGCACCTTCGGACTCACCAAGCGTCCCTGCGATGGCGGCAAGGGCCTTGCGGGGGTGGCCGAACGGGCTGCGGGGTATCTGAACCCGGCCATCGACCTGCTCGAAGAAGGGGTGCCGCGGTGAGCCGGATCGTGCGACCGTACGGCGACACCACCGGTGACGGCATGGTCCAGCTCTCGTTCACCCTGCCCATCGCGCACGACAAGCGGGCCGAGGGCGCCGCGCTGCAGCTGGCGCAGCAGATGGGCCTGGCGCCGGCCCTTCTCGTGCACGCCAAGGCGATGGGGCCGGACTTCACCTTCTTCGTCGTCTACGGGTCGGTGAGCCACCTGGTCGACCTGGACGCCGTGCGCGTCGTCGAGCGCGAGTTCGCACTGTTGTCGGCGCGGGACGTGAACCTGGCGATCAAGTCCCGGCTGGGCCGCAAGCTGGTCGTCGTCGGAGCCTGTATCGGCACCGACGCGCACACCGTCGGCATCGACGCGATCTTGAGCCTGAAGGGTTTCGCCGGTCACAAGGGGTTGGAGTACTACCGTGAGATCCGGGTGCTGAACCTAGGCGCCCAGGTGCTCGTCGGTGAGCTGGTCGAACGCGTGCGGACCGAGCGGGCCGACGCCGTGCTCGTCTCGCAGGTGGTCACCCAGAAGGACGCCCACGTGCACAACACCCAGCAGCTGTCGGCGGCGCTGCACGCCGCCTACCCCCCTGGGGCCGCGCCCCTGCTGGTCGTCGGCGGCCCTCGTTTCGAGCAGGCGAGCGCCACGGCGCTCGGCGTCGACCGGGTGTTCGGCAAGGGAACCACGCCCGATGAGGTGGCGTCCTATCTCGTCCATGCCCTGCTGAGCGGCGACCGGGAGCCAAGCCGATGACCAACGAGAGCCCGGGTGCGCCGTCCGTGGGAATGCTGGTCGTGCACCGGCGGTACGTGCCGTACGCGCACGCGCACTACGCGGGGAACCTGGTGGACGGCGCGTACAGCCTGGGCTGCTTCGGGGACGTCGCGACCGAGCTGTGCATCCGCACCGACGGCACCGAGGGGTTGTTCGCCGGCTACTCGCAGGTGCAGTTCCTGGCCCCGGTGCACGCGGGCGACGTCCTGCAGGTGCAGGCGCGGCTGATCCGCGTCGGCAACCGCAGCCGTGAGATCGCGTTCACGGCGCAGGTGCTCTGCCGTGCCCGCCCGGACCTGGGCGCCGACCGCAGCGAGGTGTTGGCCCTTCCCCTGCTGGCGACGACCGCAACCGGAACCGTCGTGGTCCCCAGATGAACGGCCAGCGTCGCCGTCGGCGTGTCGGCGCGACACGCCGAACGCTAGGGGAAAATCGTGATGACCTGCACCTGAACATCAGGCCGTTGACCTGCACGGATAGGTGTTGCCGCAGGTCAGTGCATGGTTGACAGCCGCTGCCTGGGCGGCAGTAGGTTCGGTGGGTCGATCCACCCGGATCAGCAGACGGACAGCGCCGAAAGCGCGAGAAGGAGGCAGCGAGAGCCGAGGGCCATCCCTCACAGCCTGGATCTCGCCGACCTTCCCCACTCGACGGCCGGGGTGGACGCTAGGTGGGCCCGCGGTGCCTAGTAGACAACTCCCAGCAACCCTGGAGCCACCAAGGTTGCGGGCTGGACCCAACGGCACCGCGGGCCATCGCCCCGCCCTCGGATCGACCCCGCCTGTATCGACCCGCCTTGTATCGACCCACTTGTATCGACCCGCCCTTGTAGCGACCCGCGCTCGGATCGTCCCCGCGCCTTGTACCGTGGTGCAGTGATGACCCGGTGACCCACGCCCCGGTCCTGCGGCTCTGGCCCGCCGTCGCACTTGGCGCCCTGGGTGGCTGGCTCACCCGACTGGCCTTTCCCGCCCCCGGCTGGTGGCCGCTGGCCCTGGTGGGGGTCGCCGTCTGGGTCGTGGCTGCAGCCGG
>DAIETC010000223.1 GCA_027345905.1 Kineosporiaceae bacterium
AAGATCGCGAGCACGCCGAACAGCTGGAAGCTGGCGGTGACCACCCGCTTGTACTCCTCGGGCCCCAGACCGACGACGCGGTAGTCGCGCGAACGATGCAACGACAACGCCGCCAGCCAGGCGGCCGTCAGCAGCAGGGACAGCGCCAGGTAGTCGCGGCCACCTGGGACGATGCCCAGCGGCTGCAGCTCCAGGCCCGCGCCCGGCTGCCAGCCGAAGCGCCACAGGTAGGCCCCGACGACGGCCCAGGCGACGACGAGCACGTCGGTGACCTCGAGGCGCCGAGCGTACCGGCGGGCCCAGCGGGCGCCGTCCGCCGTAGGGCTCATGAGCCCGTCGGGCTCCTCCTGCGCGCTCGGGACCTGCGCCTGGCTCATCTCACCGCCCTCATAGGTGCTCCGCAACATACCGCCGTGGGGCGCCGACGGGCCGACCACACGCCCGGTCACGGCCGGACGACGACCTCCTGGGCCGCGCTGATCCCGTCCACGACCAGCTCGGTCTCGACGGGCAGGCTGCGCTTGACCAGGCCCAGGCCGATCGGCCCCAGCTCGTGGTGGCGGCCCACCGAAGTGAGGTGACCCACCCGGCGCTCACCGTCCAGCAGGTCCGAACCGACGCCGGGCAGCAGGTGACCGGACCCGTCCAGGTGCAGCATGACGAGCCGCCGGGGCGGACGCCCCAGGTTGTGCACCCGCGCCACCGTCTCTTGACCCCGGTAGCAGCCCTTCGTCAGGTGGACGGCGGTGCGCAGCCAGTCCACCTCGTGCGGGATCGTGCGGTGGTCGGTCTCGAAACCCAGGCGCGGACGCCACGCGGCGATCCGCAGCGCCTCCAGCGCCCAGGTGCCGGCCAGGGGTCGGTCACCGACCGTTGCGTCCAGCTGGTCGCGGGGCACGATCAGCTCGCGCCAGGCGCGCCCGAGCGCGGGGTGTTCGTCGTCCGGGACCGCGGCGTAGGAGACGCTGCCGGGGGTCACCGTCGGCCAGGGGTCTCGCCAGGCCGGCGGCTCGCCGTCCGCGCCCTCGTGGCCGATCGGCTCGCCGACGACCGCGAAGTCGGCGGTGCGCTCGGTGGTCTCGACGCGAAGCATGAACTGCATGCTGCGCAGCCAGGCGCTCAGCGCCGGGCCGGTGCCGGGCTCGGCGGTGATCCAGGTGGTCTCGCCGTCATCGACGACGTGCAGCGCGTGCTCGACGTGGCCCTTGGGCGAGAGCACGAGCGACTCGACCGACGTCCGCGGGGCCAGCTCTTTGAGGTGCTGGGTGGTGATCGAGTGCAGCCAGCTGAGCCGGTCGACTCCGGTGACCGTGACCACGGCTCGGTGCGAGAGGTCGACCGCCGCCATCCCCTCGACCAGCAGTCGCTGCTCACGCACCGGGTCGCCGTAGTGCCAGGCGACCGCAGCATCCACGCCCTCACCGGCAACAGCGCCGGGGCGGTGCAGCAACGGGCTGGGGTTCAGAACGGGTGCGAGGGTGTCGGTCATACCCACCTCAGCACTAGGTGCCCGGCGCCCATTCCGGACTGGCAGCGCTCGCGCGCACGCGGGCAACGCGGATCCGCCGGCGCTCGGCCCCGATGCCCACGATGCCGACCAGGAGCGTGAGCACCGCGGCGGCTGCCCACAGCTGCAGCAGGATGGGCTTGCTGGTGGAGGCGAAGGGACCGAAGCTGGCCGAAGGAGCTCGGCGCGCGACGTCCGCGCCGGTGACCGCCACCCCGCCGGTCACCTTCAGCAGCCGCCCGTCGGTCGTCTTGCCGACCGCCAGCAGCTCGGAGGGGCCCTGCGCCCAGGATCGGGCATGCAGGTCGAGGCA
>DAIETC010000225.1 GCA_027345905.1 Kineosporiaceae bacterium
GCGGCTGATCTCGTGGGTGCGCCCGCCGATCCGGCCCTTCACCGACTCGCGGTCGCTTCGAGTGTTGGTGGCCCGCGGCAGCATCGCGTACTCGGCGGTCACCCACCCCTGCCCGCTGCCCTTGCGCCAGCGCGGTACGCCAGCGGTGAACGAGGCCGCGCACAGCACCCGGGTGCGGCCGAACTCGACCAGCACACTGCCTTCGGCGTGGTCCAGCCAGCCCCGGGTGATCCGCACCGGCCGCAGCTCGGCGACCGAGCGGCCGTCGTGGCGCAGCGAGGGGTCGGGTGCGCCCGCGGTGCCCGGCCCTTCGGGCGCGTCGGTCTGCGGCGAAGGGGTCTGGGTCATGCGCCAAGGTTAGTGGTGACCGGCGGTTGCGCTCGCCGTCCGGCGTCCTGCCAGATCCACCGCTACCTCGAACACGCGACCTCAGCGCTGCGCCGCGCCGGCTTGCCGACCGACGGTGAGCCCGCCACCTGTGGTGATCTCGAACCCGACAATGGGAACGCCGGCGGTTCGCTCTATGTCGGCTCGGACCTGCGCTGCCGTGGTCGGATCGACCGAAGCGGTGCCCGATGATCTTGGCTTCACTTCGACTATTAGACCCCTTGCATACTTGGCCGCCATCACGAGATCCAAGACAAGTGGGGACTGGTTTGCTGCAGAACTATCCCCAAATGCTTTCCATACTCGATCTGTAGCTGAATCGAGGTCACTCTTCGAGTAGGCGGTCGAAAGAATCCGGACCTGCACCTGCCCGGTCGTGCCGACCAAACCGGCGATGGCGGCAGGCGGGGTTCCCTTCCAGGCAATCTGCACGCGCAGGGAGTCCGGGTCGACGCGGATCTCACCCAGGCCACGCAGACCCTGTTGGGCGATGATCGCTTGCGCACGCTCGGCGACGACGGTCACCGCTTCGTCCGCCCTGGCCCTCCTGATCTCGTCGCTCGTCATAGGTGGCGCCGGTGTGACCACCTTTTGCGCACCGGCAGACGGAGCGCCGACGTCCGTCGCCGGAAGCGGCGCGCCCTGGGCCGAAGCGCTGGGCACCAGGACGAGCATTGCAAGTCCGACTATTGCCCGACCAACGATTTTGACCGCCACGGCCCAGCTCCCTTCCTGGAGACAGTCCGAGAATAGGTCACCAGTATTGCCCGCACCAGGGCTGGGCGTGACGACAGGTTGACCCCAACCTGGAGCCACGCCAGGTAGCCACGCGGGCCACCGACCGCTAGACGGCGCAGGATCACGGCCGCTTCGCGTTTCAGAGGTCGTACGTCGACCCCGGGCCGGCCAGGTCCAACGGACCTTCCCACACGGCTCGGGCCTGCTCGAGGCACACCTGCGGGTCGTTCCAGGGCGGCAGGTGGGTGAGCACCAAGCGGCGCACCCCGCCCGCGTCCACAGCGGTCTGGGCGGCCCGGCGTCCGGACAGGTGGATGCCCGCGTCGTGGTCACGGCCGTCGACGAACGAGCTGTCGGCGAGCATCAGGTCGGCCCCCTGACACAGCGGGGTCAGGGCGGCGCAGGTGTCGGTGTCGCCGGTGTAGGCCAGCACCGCCCCCTGGTGCTCGACGCGCAGCCCGTAGGTCTCGACCGGGTGCTCGACCCGCACCGGCGTGATGCTGAACGGACCGACCGCGAAGGGCTCGCGGTCGACGTAGGTCTCAAAGGCGAACTCCGCGTGCATGCCCGGGGCCGGCTCGAGGTCGTACGCACGGGCCATGCGGTCCGCCGTCCCAGCCGGGCCCCACACGGGGATCCGGTCGGGCCGCGGTGGTCCCGGCCGGTGGCGCAGCAGCACGTACAGGCCGCACAGGTCCAGGCAGTGGTCGGGGTGCAGGTGTGAGAGCAGCACCGCGTCGACGCTCGCGGGGTCGACGAGCCGCTGCAGGGCGCCCAGCGATCCGTTGCCGAGGTCGAGGACGACCCGCCAGGTGCGCGGCCGCCCCTGCTCGTCCACGCCCGGCGCCTCGAGCAGGTAGCACGAGGCGGGCGAGTCCGGCCCGGGCAGCGAGCCCGAGCAGCCGACGACGCTTAGGCGCATCCGACCGGCGCCGCCTCGGCCGCGATGACCTCGGGGCCGAGGAACCGGCGTCCGAGGGTGGCGAACTCTTCGGGCTCACCGGTGGTGACGAACCGGTGCCGCGGCGCCGGCAGGTCGCCTGGGCGCAGCAGTCCGTGGTCGACCAGCTGGCGGTAGACGTCCTTGGCGGTCTCCTCGGCGCTGCTGACCAGGTTGACGCCGTCGCCCATGACGTAGGAGATGACCCCGGTGAGCAGGGGGTAGTGGGTGCAGCCCAGGATCAACGTGTCGACCCCAGCGCGCGCCACCGGGTCGAGGTACTCGTGGGCCACCGCCAGCAGCTCGGGGCCGGACGTGACGCCCGCCTCGACGAACTCGACGAACCGCGGGCAGGCCTGGGTCGTCACCTGCAGCTGCGGGGCCGCGGCGAACGCGTCCTCGTAGGCGCCGGAGGCCTTGGTGGCCTGCGTGCACACCACACCGATCTGGCCGGTCCGACTGCCCGCCGCGGCCCGGCGTACGGCCGGGCGGATCACCTCGACCACCGGGACGTCGTACCGTTCGCGCGCGTCGCCGAGCACCGCCGCACTGGCACTGTTGCAGGCGATCACCAGCATCTTCACGCCGCTGTCCACGAGCTGGTCGAGGCATTCCAGGGCCAGCTCGCGCACCTGCGCGATCGGGCGCGGGCCGTACGGCTGGCGCGCGGTGTCGCCGAGATAGAGCACCGGCTCGTGCGGCAGCTGGTCGAGCACCGCCCGCGCGACGGTCAGCCCGCCGTACCCGGAGTCGAAGATGCCGATGGGCGCGTCGCTCACGCCCTGAGCGTAGGCCGACGAGCGTCCGGTTCTCCGCATTGGGGCAACTACGCATCGCCGGCGATGCGTAGTTGCCCCAATGCGCGAGATGCGCGAACCGATGCCGGCCCTGCCTGTGGACGACGAGAGCGGGCTTGCGCTCATCAGCGCCATCGTGAGGCCATGGCGCAGAGCACACCCTCGTGGCACCTGCACGCCGAACGCCAAGCGGGCATCGTGACCCGCCAGCAGGCCCTGGATGCCGGCATGAGCCGCGGCGCGGTGGACCACCAGGTGCGTTCACGACGCTGGCACGTGGTGCACCCGGGGGTCTACGCGACGTTCACCGGCCCTTTGTCGTTTACCGCCCGGGTATGGGCCGCCCTGCTGCATGCAGGTCCGGACGCCGTGGCCAGCCACCGCACCGCGGGCCGGCTCCAAGGCCTGATCGACACCGACCCGACGTCGGTCGAGGTCAGCGTGCCCTGGGGCCACCGGGTGAGCCCGCGCCCCGGCGTCCGGGTGCACCGCACCCGCCAACACACTCACCGCCGGCACCCGGCCCGCAGTCTCCCGCAGACTCTGCTCGAGGACACCGTGCTCGACCTGGTCGAGGAGAGCACCCGCGAGGACGACGTTGTCGCCTGGCTGACCCGCGCCTGCCAGCGCCGGTTGAGCACGCCGGACCGGCTGCGCGACGCGGCGTCCCAGCGCCCACGCATGCGGCACCGGCGGCTGGTCGCCGACGTGCTCGCCGACGTACGGGCCGGTGTGCACTCGGCGCTCGAGCGCCACTACCGCCATGACGTGGAACGGGCGCACGGTCTGCCAAACGCGAGCCGCAACGGCGCGATGGTGCGGCGAGGTCGGCGCTGGTACCACGACGTGCGCTACCGCCGGTGGCGCCTACGCGTCGAGCTCGAGGGCCTGGCATTCCACCCCGACGACGAGGGCTGGCGGGACGACGTACGCGACAACGCCGCGGTGCTCGCCGGTGACGCCGTCCTGCGCTACGGCTGGCGCGCCGTGGTGTCGCACAGGTGCGCGACGGCGTCCGAGGTGGCAGGGGCGCTGCACGACCGCGGCTGGCGCGGGACGGCGCGCAGCTGCGGGCCTGGATGCACGGTTTTCGCGTTATTGGGGCAACCACGCATCGCCGGCGATGCCTAGTTGCCCCAATAACCCGATCACCGCGGAATCGGGTTATCCGTCCGCCATCGGCGCTACCAGCGCCTCGACCAGGGTCTCCTGCAGCCAGGTCAAGAAGTCGTACAGCCGCAGCAGCATCTGCAGGCCCTCGACCTGCCTATCCCCCTGCGCGTCATCCTCGCCGTGCCCGGACGACGAGTCGCCGCCCGCCGCGATCAGCGCCAGCAGCCGGTCGTGGTCCTCGTCGGTGCGCAGGCCGATCCGCTCGGCCAGCACCAGGCGCACGTCGGTGAGCGCGACCACCCAGGCCCGGGCCTCGGTGTCGTCGAGGACGAACGCTCCCTCGCGGCCCAGCGTCCGGCGGGCGACCTCGAGCCCAGCGCGCTTGCGTTCGCGAAGCCCCACCTCGGTGTAGCGGCGAAAGTCCGCGCTGGCCTGCGTGTCCTCGCGGTGGGCGTCGGGAAGCAGCCGGGCCAGTGCCGGATCGGACGGCGGGTCGACCGCCGTGCCGATGCCCACCATCGCCGCCAGCGGGTCCGGGTCGACTCCGGCCTGGTCGTCCAGCAGCTCGTACACCTCGACGAACAGGTGGGCGAGCAGTGCCCGCTCCTGCGCGTTCAGGCGGGCGCGGATGCCGCGGCGCCCGCGCCAGAAACCGCGGGCCATCACTGGTCCAGCTGCATGGTCGCCCACAGCCCGTACCCGTGCAACGCCTCGACGTCGCGCTCCATCTCTTCGCGGCTGCCGTGCGAGACCGCGGCCTTGCCCAGGTGGTGGACGTCGAGCATGAGCTTGTCGGCCTTGTCCTTGGAGTAGCCGAAGTAGCTGCGAAAGACGTAGCTGACGTACGACATCAGGTTGACGGGGTCGTTCCACACCAGGGTGACCCACGGCGGCGCCGTCCGCTGGTCGAGGTCCTGGCGTGGCTCGTCGAGCTCGACCGGTGTCGTGACCACGACACCCACTCTAGGCTCGCCCAGTGACCGCCGCCCCGTCCCAAGAGCACTCGACGGCCCTGCTCACCGATCACTACGAGCTGACGATGCTGCAGGCTGCCTTGCGCAGCGGCGCCGCGCATCGGCGCTGCGTCTTCGAGGTCTTCGCCCGCCGGCTGCCCGAGGGTCGCCGCTACGGGGTGGTCGCTGGCACCGGCCGGCTGCTGGACGCCATCGAGGCCTTCCGGTTCGACGAGCCGGCCTTGCGCGCGCTGGCAAAGGCGCAGGTCGTGGACGACGACACCCTGGCCTGGCTGGGACAGTACGCGTTCGGCGGGTCGGTGTGCGGCTACGCCGAGGGCGAGTGCTTCTTCCCCGGATCGCCGATCCTCGTCGTCGAGGGCACGTTCGCCGAGGCTGTGCTGCTGGAGACGCTGGTGCTGAGCATCCTGAACCACGACTGCGCGGTCGCTGCCGCGGCCAGCCGGATGACCTCGGCCGCGCTGGACCGCCCGTGCGTCGAGATGGGCTCGCGGCGCACGCACGAGCAGGCGGCCGTCGCCGCCGCCCGCGCCGCCTACGTCTGCGGGTTCGCCACGACGAGCAACCTGGCGGCCGGCGAGCGCTACGGCGTCCCGACCACGGGCACCAGCGCGCACGCCTTCACCTTGCTGCACGACGACGAGCGCGCCGCCTTCCGCGCACAGGTGGACAGCCTGGGCGCGGCCACGACCCTGCTCGTCGACACGTACGACGTCCCCGCGGCGGTGCGCACCGCCGTCGAGGTGGCGGGCACCGACCTGGGCGCCGTGCGGCTGGACTCCGGTGACCTGCTGGCGCAGGCTTTCCAGGTGCGCCGGCAGCTGGACGACCTGGGTGCCACAGGGACGAAGATCATCGTGACCGGTGACCTGGACGAGCACGCCATCGCGGCCCTCGCCGCCGCGCCCGTCGACGCCTACGGCGTCGGAACCGCGCTGGTCACCGGGTCCGGCGCGGCCACCGCCGGCCTGGTCTACAAGCTGGTGGCGCGCGCCGACGACGACGGGAACCTGGTCGGGGTCGCCAAGCGCAGCAAGGACAAGGCAGGTGTCGCCGGCCGCAAGTGGGCCCAGCGCCGGTACGGCACCGACGCCCTGGCCGCGGTCGAGGTCACGGGAACGGGCACCGAGCCACCTGTGGACGCCCACTCCCGCACCTTGCTCGTCGAGCTGGTGCGCGAGGGCACCGTGGTGGGTCGCGAGCCCCTCGTGACGGCCCGCGAACGGCACCGGGCCGCGCTCGCCGAGCTGCCGCCGTCCGCCATCCAGCTCTCACGCGGCGAGCCCGCGATCCCCACCCGCCACGAAACGGAGCGCCCATGAGCACCGCACTGCTCGTCGTCGATGTGCAGAACGACTTTTGCGAGGGCGGCTCGCTGGCCGTCGGTGGCGGCAGCGCGGTCGCGTCCGCGATCGCCAAGGCCGCACACGGCTACCCGCTGGTGCTGGCCACCCAGGACTGGCACCACGACCCCGGAGCGCACTTCAGCCAGCACCCCGACTACGTCGACTCCTGGCCGCCCCACTGTGTCGCGGGCACACCGGGAGCCCAGCTGCACCCGGCCCTGGCCGAGGTGGCGTTCGACGCCGTCTTCCGCAAGGGCGAGCACGCCGCGGCCTACTCCGGATTCGAAGGCACGCTCGCCGACGCCACCTCTGTCGACGGGACGCCGGTCCCGACCACCCACGTGGGGCTGGCGTCCTGGTTGCGCGAGCGTGGCGTCACGTCACTGGACGTCGTGGGCATCGCCACCGACCACTGCGTGCGCGCCACCGCCCTGGACGGCGCCACCGAAGGCTTTGTCACTCGGGTGCTGCTCGACCTCACCGCGGGGGTGGCCCGCGAGAGCACGCAGCGTGCGCTCGCGCAGCTGCG
>DAIETC010000236.1 GCA_027345905.1 Kineosporiaceae bacterium
CGGGATGAACTCGTAGAGGAAGTCGACCGCGCGCGGCAGCACGAGCCAGGCCATGCCCGCGCCGGCGAGGAACAGCGGCACGGCAGCGGCCAGGAACGCGATCGATGACCGGCGCTCCTTGCGGGTCAGGCCGGGGGTGATAAACGCCCACAGCTGGTACAGCCACAGTGGCGAGGCAAGCACCACCCCGATCACGATCGAGGTCTGCACCTGCAGGTTGAACGCGCCCGCGACGCTGGAGAAGTTGATCGAGGCGGCGATGTCTCGCTTGCGCTGGATCTCGATGATCGGCCGGGCGGCCGCCTCGAACAGCGGCTTGTACAAGAACCAGCCCACGATCGCGCCGATGCCGATGCCGATGGCCGAGCGTACGAACCGGGTGCGCAGCTCGCTCAGGTGGGCGCGCAGCGGCATGCGGCCCTCGGGGTCGCGCTGGGTGCGGCGGCCTGCGGTCAGCGCCATGGATGCTTCGCCTTCAGGTGCGCGTCGGCGCTGCTGGCGCAGCGTTCACCGGCGCAACCTCACAGGCCGGGACGGCGCTCGTCGGCCGAGCGCACCGGCTCGGGTTCGCGCTGGGGTTGGGCGGCCGGCGCCGGGGGTTGCGCGCTCGGGTCGCCCTGGCCGACGACCCGGCCTTCCAGCGGACCGGTGCCGGCCGGCGGGTCCTTGGGGTCGTCGTCCTGCATCGCCTTGACCTCGGACTTGAAGATCCGCAGCGAGCGGCCGAGGCCGCGTGCGGCCTCGGGAAGCTTCTTGCCGCCGAAGAGCACCAGGACGACGAGCAGCAGAACCAGCAGGTGCCAGGGCTCGAGTGCGCGCATGAGGGTCCTCTCGTGGATGCCTTACCCGGCACATGCTACGCCCGCCGGTGCCGCCTGCCGCGGGATCGGCGTCCCAGCTCGGGCTGCGCGCCGGGGTCCAGGAACACCGAGGAGGGCGCGCTGACCGCCTGCGGCCGGTGCAAGGCCGCCAGCGCGTCGGCGACCCGCCCGCCGCTGGCACCGAGCTCGCGGCCCAGGGCCAGCACCTGGCGAAACAGCCGCCACCCCAGCAGCGCCAGTGTGGCAACGGCCGCGAGCAGCAGCAGCGCCCAGATCAGGATCCACCACACGCTCGGCACCCTAGCCCGAGGGGCGCTCAGTGGGCGACGCGGGCGCCGGGTCGCAAGCTGGTCAGGGCAGCCATGGGGTTGTCCGCGTGCTGCAGCCACAGCGCGAAGTCCAGCACGTCGTCATAGGCGACCGGGGGGCCCTCGTGGTCCTCCATGGCCTCGGCGGGAACCGTCCAGCGCTCGGCGGGAACGCCGCCGGTCTGCAGCAGCGTGACCACGTCGGCGCCGGCCGGTTTGCGCACCTCGTCGCTGCAGGTGGAGCAGGTGAACGAGTAGTACGACCAGTCGGCGACCGTGCACACGACCAGCCGCACCTGAGCCGGGGTGAGCTCGACGTCCCCGCAACAGGGGCATGAAGCCTTGATAGTGGTCATCTCGCTCGCCTCCTTGGCTGCCGGCGGGCCGGGCCCGTCGTTGCTTGCCCCACAGGACTCGGCAGACGAGGCGTCGACCTTAACTGCCGCAAGGCGTTTGCTATGGCGCGATGTCGTACGCGGCCAGCGCGGCGCGGGCGGCCGCGGCGACGTCGTCCGCGAGCTCGCAGGGGTCGACGACGCGCGCCGCCCCGCCAAGGCGCAGCACCAGCTGGCGCAGCCACGCGGTGTCGGCGGTGCGCAGCCGCACCAGCAGCGAGCCGTCGTCGCGCTCCTGCACGCTCTCGACCGGGTAGTAGTCGACCACCCAGCGCGCGTGCGCCGCGACCCGCAGCGTGACCAGGGTGTCGTTCGGGCCGGGCGCGAACAGGCCCGCGCTGAGGTCACGGGAGCGAGCGGTCGCCGGCGGCGAACCCTCGACGTCGAGCACCCGGACGCCGACCACCCGGTCGAGCCGGAACATCCGCACCGCCTCGGCACGGTGGCACCAGCCCTCGAGGTACCAGTGGCCCTCGACGTGCAGCAGCCGCATCGGGTCGACGTCACGTTCGGTGGTCTCGTCGCGGTGCGGGACGAGGTACCCCAGGTGCAGCCGACGCTTGTGCCGCAACGCGTCCTCGCAGGCCCGCACCACGGTGGCGTCGGAGTCCTGCGGCAGCTCGACGCGCACGCGTGCGGCGCCGGCCGCCGCCGCGCCGGCCGCCGCCTCCAGCTTGGCCAGAGCCCTGCTGACCGCGTCCCGGTCACCCAGGCCCGGGACGTCGGCCAGCGCCCGCAGCGCCACGATCAGCGCGAGCGCCTCGTCCACGCCCAGGCGCAGCGGACGCGAGATGGCGTCGGCGTTCGCGAGGTAGACCACGCCGTTCTCCCAGTCGGCCTCGATCAGGTCGTCGGGCAGATGACCGGGCAGTCCGCAGACGAACAGCAGCTCGAGGTCCTTGACCAGCTGGGCCTGGTCGATGCCGAACTCGGCGGCGGCCTCCTCCAACGGCACTCCCTGGTGGGCCAGCAACCAGGGCACCATGGCCAACAGTCGCGACAACCGGTCGGTGGCGCTCTCGTTCACGGCCCCTCCGCTGCGGCCAGCACCGCACGTAGCCGGCGCACGACCGCCTCGCGCAGCGCCGGTGGTTCGAGGGCGACGGCGCTCGCGCCGTGGGTGAGCAGCTCTTCGGCGAGCGCCTCCAGGTCGTCGTACTCCAGGTCCAGCTCGTGCCAGCCCTGCCCCGCGGCGTGCACGGCCCTGGCGCGGTGCCGCAGCAGCTGACTGGCGCCCTCGCGCACGCGCACCCGGGCCTGGGCGCTCTGCGTGTCGCCAGCACCGCCCTCGAGGACCGGGGCCGGTGCCCCATCGGGGATGACGTACTCCCCCGGCTTGCCTGCGGCCCGCACCTGGCCCTCGACCCGCGAGAGCCGGAACATCCGCGGCGCACCCCGGTCGCGGTCGTACCCGGCGAGGTACCACCGGCCCCGCCAGTTGGCGACCGCCCACGGCTCGACGGTGCGCAGCGCCACCTGGCCGGTGCTGGCGGTGCGGTAGGTGAACCGGACCGGCACCCGGTCGCGCACCGCCGCCCACAACGCCTCGAACGCCGGCTCGGCGGTCAGCACCCGCGGTTCCAGGCCGATCAGCGAGCCGTCGTCCTGGGGAGCGCCCAGCGCCTTGAGCTTGGTCAACGCGCGGGCGGCGGGCCCGGCCAGGCTCGCCTGCTGCCACACCCGTGAGGCCAGGCCCACTACCGCCAGCTCGTCGGGCTCCAGGTGCACGTCCGGCAGGGCGTAGGCCTCGCGGTCGACGCGGTAGCCCTGTTCGTCCCCGAACAACGCATCCTGCGAGCTGGTCACCAACGGGATACCCAGCTCGCGCAGCTCGTCCTTGTCGCGCTCGAACATCCGCTCGAAGGCCTCGGTCGATCCGGTCGGATCCGTTGAGGCGGACTCGCTGCCGGCATACTGCGGGACCGCCTGGCGGATCTGGCTCTTGGTCAGCGGCCGGCGGGTGCTGAGCAGGCAGATCACCAGGTTCAGCAAGCGTTCGGTCTTGGCTGCCGACATCTCGCCCTCCCTGGGCGGCGACGCTACCGGACCGCCCGGGCCCTTCGTGCGTAGGCTCGCGCGGGTGGACGACTCCCCCGCGCTAGTGCGCTGGCGCTCGGGCACCGTGACCGGGCTCGGGCGGCGCTGGCCGGGCGCGCTAGAGCTGACCGTGCGCGTTCAGGGCCCGGACGCCGCGCACGACCTGCCCGCGCTGGCTTACCCGCGCCTGGTCGGCGACCCGGTCGTGGGCGACCGGGTGCTGGTCACCGTCGACGCGCTGGCCCAGGATCTGGGCACCGGCGGCTACGCGATGGTCGCTGCCCTGCCGGACCGGCTGCCACCCGACGGCCCAGCCGGCCCCGGGCACCTGGTCAAGGCCCGCTACACCCCCCTGCAGCCCGTGGTCCTGGGCGTCGACGAGCAGGAGTCCGCGCACCACGGCGTGCTGCGGGCCGCCGACGGCCTGGACGCCATGCCGGTAGTGGCCGCCGACCTGCACTCCTCCCTGCCCGCGGTGCTGGCCGGCGTCCGGTCGCTGACGCCGCAGGCCCGGGTGGCCTACCTGATGAGCGACGGCGGCGCGCTGGCAGCGTGGTTCTCGCGCACGCTGGCCGGCCTGCGCGCCGCCGACTGGCTCGTCGGGTCGATCAGCGTCGGGCAGGCCTTCGGGGGCGACCTGGAGGCGGTGACTGTGCACAGCGGGCTACTGGCCGCCAGGCACGTGCTGCGCGCGGACCTGGCGGTCGTGATCCAGGGGCCGGGCAACCTGGGCACCGACACCCCGTGGGGGTTCTCGGGGGTGGCCTGCGGCGATGCGGTGAACGCGACGGCGATCCTGGGCGGGCGGGCGGTGGCGGCGCTGCGGATCTCCCAGGTCGACCCGCGTGAGCGGCACCGCGGGATCTCCCACCACAGCCTCACCGCCTACGGGCGGGTCGCCCTGGCGCCGGCCGACGTCGTGGTGCCGGCGCTGCCCGGGGACTTCGGGGACGTCGTCCGCGAGCAGGCCCGCACCCTGGGCGCTCGGCACCGCCTGGTGCACGTGCCGCTCGACGGCCTGGACGCCGCCCTGCGCAGCACCCCGGTGCCCCTGTCGAGCATGGGCCGGCGCCTGGACGACGACCCCGCCGCGTTTCTGGCCGCCGCCGCAGCCGGCCGGCACGCCGCCAGCCTGCTGGCGTCCTGACCCTCAGCCGACCTCGACGAGGTCGACGACGAAGATCAGGGTCTCGCCACCCTTGATCGCGCTGCCAGCGCCGCGCTCGCCGTACCCCAGGTGCGGCGGGATCGTGATCGTGCGCCGGCCGCCGACCCGCATGCCCACCAGCCCCTGGTCCCAGCCGGTGATGACCTGGCCGACGCCGAGGGTGAACCGCAGGGGCTCGCCGCGGTCCCAGCTGGCGTCGAACTGCTCGCCGGTGGAGTGCGCCACCCCGACGTAGTGCGCGAGCACGGTGCTGCCCGCCGTGGCCGGCGCCCCGTCGCCGACGATGTCGTCGACGACCACCAGCTCACTCGGCGGCGCCTCGCCCGGGAAGTCGACCTCGGGCTTGCTGCGGTCCATGGCCATGGTGACCCCTTCGTCGTGTGAAGCTCAGCTGGCGGCGAGGATGTCGACGACGAAGACGATCGTGTCGGTGCCCTTGATCCCGGCCTGGGCGTTGCCGGCCGTGCCGTAGCCCTGGCTCGGCGGCAGCACGAGCAGCACCCGGCTGCCCACGGTCTGCCCGACGATGCCCTTGTCGAAGCCGGGCACCAGCCCGCCGACCCCGATCGCCACGTCCAGCTTGTTTCCGGAGACGAACGAGGAGTCGAACACCTTGCCGGTGGCGTAGACCGCTCCGACGTACGCCGCGGTGATGGTCTGGCCGCGCTTGACGACCGGGCCGTTGCCCTTGATCAGCGGCTGCACGACGAGCTTGGTGGGCGGCTTGGTCTTCGGCATCGTGATCACCGGAACGCCCTTGGCGTCCTCCTTCACGCTCGGCAGGCCGGGCGGCGGCTTGACGGCCGTGCCCTGCGGCTTGCTCAGCGGGGTCACCGCGGACTTGAAGTCCAGCACGAAGATCAGCGAGTCGTTCGGGCCAAAGCCCAGCTGGGGGTTGCCTGCGCCCCCCGCGAACCCGTCCTTGGGGGCGATGCCCACCAGCACCCGCGAGCCGATCTTCTGCCCGATCATCGCGTTGGCCAGGCCGGGCATCAGCTGCCCGGGGTCGGCGACGAAGGCGGCCGGGGCCTTGCCGAACGTCGTGTCGGCGACCTTGTCGTCCTTGCCGTTGACCAGCACGTAGTTCAGGGTCACCTCCTGACCCTTAGTGATCGTCGCCCCGCTGCCCGCGCTGATCACCCGGGTTCCGGACGACGACAGCTGGGTCGGCGTGCTGGCCAGGGTGATCGTCGTCTTGGCTCCGGGCGCGCCGGCCACCTTGATCTTCGCCAGGGCGGCAGCGGCGGGGACACCGACCGGTGCGGTCGTCGTCCCCGCGCTGGCGCTCGTCGGGGTGGCCTTCTGGCTGGCGCAGCCGGTGAGGAGCAGAGCGGGCACGGCGAGCAGCGCAACGGCACGCGGCAGGAGACGGGGCACGAAGAGACCTTTGCTGGGGATCGGAAGGACGACTCACCCTAACCCGACACCCTGGCAGTCTCCGCAGCCGCGGATCGGCGCCCCCGCCCGGTCCCACGCCGAGAGCGCAAGTTTTGGGCACCCAAGCGTCGAAAGTGCCCAGAATTTGCACTCTCGATGCAGCGGACGCCGGACGCGGGGCCCGCAGCGACACGGGACTCACAGCGACACGGGACTCACAGGGGCGCGGTGCTCACATGCCGGCGATCAGCCGATCCACCCGCTCGTCCACGCTGGCGAACGGGTCCTTGCACAGCACGGTCCGTTGCGCCTGGTCGTTCAGCTTCAGGTGCACCCAGTCGACGGTGAAGTCGCGTCGGCGCTCCTGAGCGGCCCGGACGAAGTCCCCACGCAGCTTGGCCCGGGTGGTCTGCGGCGGCACGTTCTTGGCCTCGAAGATCTCCAGGTCGCTGGCCACGCGCTCAACCTGACCGGCCCGCTGCAGCAGGTAGAACAGCCCCCGGCGGCGGTGGATGTCGTGGTAGGCCAGGTCGACCTGGGCGATCCGGGCGCTGGACAGGGACAGCCCGTGCCGGGCGCGGTACCGCTCGATCAGCCGGTACTTGATCACCCAGTCGATCTCGCGCTCGACCAGCGACAGGTCGCCGGTGTCGACCGCGCGCAGCGTGCGCCCCCACAGGTCCAGTACCGACTTGTGCGCCGAGCTGGCCGCGCCCTGCTGGTCGACGAACTCCACGGCGCGCTCGTAGTACTCGGTCTGCATCGCCAGGGCCGACAGCTCGCGTCCGTTCGCGAGCCGCACCGTGCGGCGTCCGGTCATGTCGTGGCTCATCTCGCGGATCGCCCGGATCGGGTTCTCCAGGGTCAGGTCGCGCATGACCACACCGGCCTCGATCATCTGCAGCACCAGGTCGGCCGAGCCCACCTTGAGCATCGTCGTGGTCTCGCTCATGTTGGAGTCCCCGACGATGACGTGCAGCCGGCGGTAGCGCTCGGCGTCCGCGTGCGGCTCGTCGCGGGTGTTGATGATCGGCCGGGAGCGGGTGGTGGCGCTGGACACGCCCTCCCAGATGTGGTCGGCCCGCTGGCTGACGCAGTACATCGCGCCGCGCGGCGTCTGCAGCACCTTGCCGGCGCCGCAGACGATCTGCCGGCTGACCAGGAACGGGATCAGCACGTCGGACATGCGCTGGAAGTCCCCCTGGCGGGGCACCAGGTAGTTCTCGTGGCAGCCGTAGGAGTTGCCCGCGGAGTCGGTGTTGTTCTTGAACAAGAACACGTCACCGACGATGCCCTCTTCGCTGAGCCGGGACTGCGCGTCGGCAACCAGCCCCTCCAGGATCCGCTCCCCGGCCTTGTCATGGACGACGACCTGGCGCACGTCGTCGCACTCGGGCGTCGCGTACTCGGGGTGCGAGCCGACGTCCAGGTACAACCGGGCCCCGTTGCGCAAGAACACGTTGCTGGACCGGCCCCAGGAGACGACCCGCCGGAACAGGTAGCGCGCCACCTCGTCTGGGCTCAGCCGGCGCTGGCCCTCGAACGTGCACGTCACGCCGTACTCGTTCTCGATGCCGAAGATCCGCCGCTGCATCAGTGACCAGCGCGCCCGTCGGGTCCGTGTCCACCCATCGCTGGCTGCCCTCCATCACGCGGCCGATGACCTTCTGCTGGCTACAGCCTCGCACCTTGGTGCCGGTGCAGGCATCCCGCCACTCAGGCCAGGCCCGTTCAGCGCGTTCGGCTGCCCCGCCTCGACCCGGACGCCGAGATCGCACAAAGTGGGGACTTTCGGCTTCAAAGTGCCCGGAAACTGCGATCTCGACGCGAGGTCGCCCCCGATCGGGGGGCGGCGGGCCCTACACCGGACGGCGCATCAGCTGCAGGCGCGCGCCCCGCTCGTCGGTGCGGACCGCGGCGTCGACGTACCCGTGCTTTCGGTAGAACTCCA
>DAIETC010000245.1 GCA_027345905.1 Kineosporiaceae bacterium
CTTGAGCGCGTGGTAGGTCTCGGCGCCCCAGCGCAGCGCCTCGGCGAACGTCCCCGCGCCGATTGGCGCGATCATGAACTCCTGGACGTCGACGCCACTGTCGGCGTGCGCGCCACCGTTGATGATGTTCATCATCGGCACGGGCATCAGGTGCGCGTTGGGACCGCCGACGTACCGGAACAGCGGCAGCTGGGCCGACTCGGCGCCGGCCCGGGCAACGGCCAGGGACACACCGAGCACGGCGTTGGCGCCGAGCTTGGACAGCGTGTCGGTGCCGTCCAGGTCGATCATCACCTGGTCGACCACCCGCTGTTCGCTCGCCTCCAGCCCCAGCAGGGCAGGCCCGATGTCGTCCAGCACCGCCTGCACCGCCTTGTGGACCCCCTTGCCGGCGTAGCGGCCCGAGTCCCCGTCGCGCCGCTCGGCGGCCTCGAATGCTCCGGTCGAGGCGCCGGAGGGCACCGCAGCGCGGGCCACGGTGCCGTCGTCCAGGGCCACCTCGACCTCGACGGTCGGGTTGCCCCGCGAGTCCAGGATCTCGCGCGCCCCGACGGCCTCGATGCTGGCCATGGCTGAACTCCTCGCTCGACGCAGGCAGTGGATGCCCCGAGCCTAACCGGCATCAGCCCATCGGCCGCGCGGCCACGCCGGGCCGCCCGCGAGCTCCGGCGCCGGTCAGCACAGCGTGTAGGCATCGACCGCGACGCCGTCACCGCAGGCGCGCCCGCCAAGGGCCAGCCCTGGCAGCACGACGACCTCGCGGACCCTGCGATCAGCCGGGGAGTGCTATCAGGAGCATGGCGCACCGTGGTCCGAAGGCATGCGCCAGCCGCCGGTCGACCGTGCACAGCGGCCAGTCGAGCCCTGGTCCAGCGACGTCGTCAGTCGAGCCGGAGCAGGCCGCGCAGCAGTCTGGGCGACGGCGAACCGTGGGCGAGCAGCTCGTCGTGCACCGCTCGCGTGCCCGCGCCCGGACGTCCCAGCGCCAGGTCGGCAGCCAGCGCCGACACCTCGCCGTACCCGACGTAGTACGTCGAGAGCTGGGCGCTGGTGAGCAGCGCGCGACGCCATTTGCCGGCCGCCTCCCCCACCTCTTGGTGCCCGCGCTCGGTCATCAGCGCCATCGCCTCCGCCTCGCTCATCGCCCGGGTGTGCACGCGCACGTCGAGGATGGCGTTGATCGTGGACCGCAGCTGCATCTTCAGCTGCTGCAACCGAAGGGCGAGCGTGGAAACGGCCTGCGGCGCCTCGCGCTCGACGGCCTCGGCCACCAGCTGTTCGGCGTACACGGCCCAGCCCTCGATGAAGGTGCCGCTGGGCAGCGCGGCCCGTACCGGCGTCGACCCGATGAACGCCCGGGCGTGCTCCAGCTGCAGCACGTGACCGGGCATCGCCTCATGGGCGGTGAGGTTGCGCAGCATGTGCCCGTTGTACTCGCGGTAGAACGAGGCGACCTGCTGCGCCGGCCAGTCGCTCGGAGTCGGCGACACCGCGAAGAAGGTGGGGTGCGGTCCGCCAGGCTCCAACGCGCCGGGCGGGTCGCAGTAGGCCACCGAGACGCCCCGCTCGACCTCGGGCATCACGATCACCTGGGTGCTCGCGAGCAGGTCGTTCGGCACGCTGACCAGGTCGTGCCGGCGCACCAGGGCGGTCAGCTCGTCCAGACGCGCCACGCACTGCTCCAGCACGTCCCGGTCCGTCGTGGGAGCGCTCGCGGCCACCGCGTCCATGACCGCGCGCACGACCTCACCGGCAGGCGCGCGGACGCCGAGCCGG
>DAIETC010000255.1 GCA_027345905.1 Kineosporiaceae bacterium
CCGGCGACGACGTCGAGCTGCTGCTGCAGGCGCTGCCCGCTCAGCCCGCGTGCCACCTTCAGTCGCGGCGAGTGGTCGGTGAGCGCGACGTACTCGTGCCCCAGCTCCACCGCCGTGAGCGCCATCTCCTCGATCGGACTGCCGCCATCGCTCCAGTCCGAGTGCGTGTGCAGGTCGCCCCGCAACGCGCCCAGGAGCCGCCGCCCCGGACCGTCCAGAGCCACCAGGTCGGCACGCTCGTCCTCAAGGCGCTGCAAGTACTGGGGGACTGCGCCGCCGACCGCCTGCGCGATGACCGTCGCCGTGGCCTCGCCGATACCCGCCAGCTCGCTCAGCGTTCCAGAGCGCGCCCGCCGGACGACGTCCGCCTGGTCGTGGGTTGCGACGACCTGTGCGGCTGCTCGAAAGGCCTTGACCCGGTACGTCGAGGCCTGCGCCCGTTCCAGCAGGAATGCGATGCGCCGCAGCGCCTGAACCGGGTCCACGCTGCCAGCATGCTGCAGCGCCGCGAGCGACGCGAGGTCAGTCCTCGCCGGGCTCGTCGGGGTCGATCTCGGCGCGGGTGTCGGCCACCACGACCCGGCCGGCGCTGATCTCGCGGGCGCTGGCGTCGACCCACGGAGCGGGCTGCTCGGGCAGTCCGGCCGCGGCCAGCCGTTCGCGCAGCGCCTGAGCCACCTCGGCGACCGAAGCGCCGGCAAACTCAGCCGCCAGCCCGGTAAGGATGTCCTGAACCGTGGCGTCGACGCGCAGCGTCTGTTCGGTGTCGACGTCTTGCGCGAGCGGCTTACGCTCCATGTCCATCACTCCTTCGACGGTTGGTGAACCCAGCCTGCGCGAGCAAGCGCCCTAGCGCCACCGGGGCGCGTCCCGGTGGCGCTACCGCACGACCTGCCAGGATGAGCCCATGGGACTGGGTGGCACGCGCACCAGCGTGTCGTTGGCGCGCGATGAGCCCGATCTGGAGTGGGTCGACCTGCGCCGGCTGGCTGTGCCGGTCCCGCACCCCCGGACGCGGAAGGCTCGAAGCGCAAGCGCCTCTCGCGCCAGCGCGGCGAGCGGTGCGCCCGGTCTCGCGGACCAGGCAGCGACGGACGGCGAGCTGGGTGCCGCCATGATCGCGTGGCTGCGCCGGCATCCGCTGTGGGTACGCGGCACCGGGCCGCGCATCCTGCTGGTCGACCTGGACAACCTGCGCGCCGCGCCCGCGCGCTGGGCCGCACGCATGCAGGTGGTGCTCTGGTTGGCCCGACTGGCCGACCATGCCGTGCTCGCGGGTCAGCACGGCGCCGTCGCCCGTGCCCAGCCGCACCTGGCCCAGCTGCGCGCCATCACCCATGCGGTCGACGACGGGAGCGACCTGGCCGACCATGTGCTGTTGGACGCCGCCGAGGCGGTGGTGGCACCCAAGGCGCGCACCGCCGTCATCAGCAACGACGGGATCTTCGTGCGCCTGGCCGGCCGGGGGCCGTTGACGGTGCTGAGCCCCGGCCTGGACGCCCTCAGCGAGAAGCTCCGCGTGGCGGCGAGCCGGGTCGTAGACCTGACCGCCGTCGAGGAGGCCGCCCTGACGCGAGCCCGGGAGGGGCGCGACTACGCGCCCACCTGACGGCGCAACCGGCGCAGCGTCTGAGACAGCAGCCGCGAGACCTGCATCTGGGTCACGCCGATGTCTTCGGCGATCTCCTGCTGGGTGCACCCGCGATAAAATCGCAGCGCCAAGATGTGCCGGTCCCGGTCGCCGAGGCGGGCCAGGTGCGGCCGCACGGCCTCCAGCTCCACCACCTGCTCAAGCACCTCGTCCGGGCCCCCGACGAGATCGGCGAGGGTTGCCTGACCTGAGCCCTGGGCCGTGGGGGCATCCAAGGACAGCGAGCGATAGGACTCGAGGGCCGCGAGCGTCTCACGCACACTGCGTTCGTCCACGTCCAGTCGCTGCGCCAGCTCCATCGTCGTCGGCGCCCGGCCCAGCTCCTGCTCGAGGTCCTGGCCTGCCGCCAGCACCCGGCTGCGCAGCTCCTGGATCCGGCGCGGAGGCCGGACGTCCCAGCCCCGGTCGCGAAAGTGCCGGCGCAGCTCACCGGTGATCGTCGGGACGGCGAAGGCCAGGAACGAGACGCCACGACCGGGCCGGTAACGGCGTACGGCCATGACCAACGCAAGGTTGGCCACCTGCACCAGATCCTCCGTGGGCTCGCCGCGGTCGCGGTAGCGCCGGGCCACCGCACGGGCCAGACCCAGCTGGGACACCACGACGTCGTCCAGCAGCGCTTGACGCTGCGCAGGTGCGGCGGCCAGCGCCCGGGCGAGCCGCTCCTCGACGCTCGCAGGAGCGGTGCCCGGCGTGCAGCCGACCGGACGTTCAGCAAGGCTCGTCATGGCACCCACCCGTAGATCGAGCGCCCGTTCGCGCCCTCACGGGCCTGGAACCGGGCGACTTCGGACGACGTGGCACGGTCTCGACCACCG
>DAIETC010000258.1 GCA_027345905.1 Kineosporiaceae bacterium
GAGTTCTACCTCAAGACGGCCGCCCAGATGCGCCAGCTGTTCCGTGAGCTGCCGCAGGCGTGCGACAACACGCTGCTGATCGCCGAGCGTTGCGAGGTCTCGTTCACCGAGGGCGAGGGGCGGTTCATGCCGCGCTTCCCGGTGCCCGAGGGCGAGAGCGAGCCCTCCTGGTTCGTCAAGGAAGTCGAGCGGGGCTTGCGCCGGCGCTACCCCGGGCAGGTGCCGGACGACGTGCGCCAGCGGGCCGAGTACGAGACCGAGGTGATCTGCTCCAAGGGTTACGCCGGGTACTTCCTGGTCGTCGCGGACTTCATCGGCTGGGCCAAACGGCACGGGATCCGGGTGGGCCCAGGGCGCGGCTCGGGGGCCGGGGCCATGACGGCCTACGCCATGGGCATCACCGACCTCGACCCGCTGCGGCACGGCCTGCTGTTCGAGCGCTTCCTGAACCCCGAACGGATGTCGATGCCCGACTTCGACATCGACTTCGACGAGCGCCGTCGCGGCGAGGTGATCCGCTACGTCACCGAGCGGTATGGCGACGACCGGGTCGCGCAGATCGTCACGTACGGCACGATCAAGGCCAAACAAGCGGTGAAGGACGCCAGCCGCGTCCTGGGGTACCCCTTCGCGATGGGCGAGAAGATCACCAAGGCGATGCCGCCCAGCGTGATGGGCAAGGACGTCTCGCTGTCCGGGATCTTCGACAAGAACCACAAACGGTACGCGGAGGCAGAGCCGTTCCGTCAGCTGCACAACTCCGATCCCGACGTCGCCAAGGTGGTCACCACCGCGCTGGGCCTGGAGGGGCTCAAGCGCCAGTGGGGGGTGCACGCGGCCGGGGTGATCATGTCCAGCGAGCCGCTCGCCGACCTGGTCCCGATCATGCGTCGCGAGCAGGACGGCCAGATCATCACCCAGTTCGACTACCCCAGCTGCGAGGCCCTCGGCCTGGTCAAGATGGACTTCCTGGGCCTGCGCAACCTGACGATCCTGGACGACGCGCTCGCGAACGTCCAGGCCGCGCGCGCCATCACGATCGACCTGGACGAGCTGAGCAAGGACCTGAACGACCCGTTGACCTTCGAGCTGCTGGCCCGGGGTGACACCTTGGGGGTCTTCCAGTTCGACGGCACCCCGATGCGCTCGCTGCTGCGGCTGATGAAACCGGACTGCTTCGAGGACATCTCGGCCGTCGGCGCCCTCTACCGCCCCGGCCCGATGGGCGCCGGCTCGCACACGAACTACGCGCTGCGCAAGAACGGGCAGCAGCCGATCACGCCCATCCATCCCGAGCTCGAGAAGCCGCTGGACGAGATCCTCGGCGCCACCTACGGCCTGATCGTCTACCAGGAGCAGGTCCTGCTCATCGCGCAAAAGCTCGCGGGCTACTCGCTGGGCAAGGCCGACCTGCTGCGCAAGGCGATGGGCAAGAAGAAGCGCGAGGTGCTGGACGCCGAGTACGTGGGCTTCGAGGCGGGCATGACCGCGCGGGGTTTCTCGGCCGCGGCCGTCAAGGCCCTGTGGGACGTCCTGGTTCCCTTCTCGGACTACGCGTTCAACAAGGCCCACAGCGCGGCGTACGGGCTGGTCTCGTACTGGACGGCCTACCTCAAGGCCAACTACCCCGCCGAGTACATGGCCGCCGTGCTGACCAGCGTGCGCGACGACAAGGACAAGTCGGCCCTCTACCTGGCCGAGTGCCGCCGGATGGGCATCAAGGTGCTGCCGCCGGACGTCAACGAGTCGGCGGCCGACTTCACACCCGTCGGCACCGACATCCGGTTCGGCTTGACGGCGATCCGCAACGTGGGCGCCAACGTCGTCGAGGGCATCGTCGAGGCGCGCGAGCGAAAGGGCCGGTACGCCTCGTTCGAGGACTTCCTGCGCAAGGTGCCGGCGGTCGTGTGCAACAAGCGCACCATCGAGTCGCTGGTGAAGGCGGGCGCGTTCGACTCCC
>DAIETC010000261.1 GCA_027345905.1 Kineosporiaceae bacterium
TTCCGCACCCGCGAGTTCGAGCAGATGGAGATGGAGTTCTTCGTCGAGCCCGGCACCGACGAGCAGTGGCACCAGTACTGGATCGACACCCGCACGGCCTGGTACGTCGACCTGGGCATCGACCCGCAGAACCTGCGCCAGGTCGAGCACCCCAAGGAGAAGCTGTCGCACTACTCCACCCGCACCGTCGACATCGAGTACCGGTTCGGGTTCGCCGGCTCGCCCTGGGGTGAGCTTGAGGGGATCGCCAACCGCACCGACTTCGACCTGCGCACGCACAGCGAGCACTCCGGGGTCGACCTGTCCTACTTCGACCAGGGCAAGGACGAACGCTGGACGCCGTACGTCATCGAGCCGGCCGCCGGGCTCAGCCGCTCGCTGATGACGTTCCTCGTCGACGCCTACACCCAGGACGAGGCGCCCAACGCCAAGGGCGGCGTCGACAAGCGGGTGGTGCTGCGCCTGGACCCGCGGCTGGCCCCGGTCAAGGCCGCCGTGCTGCCGCTGTCCCGGCACGCCGACCTCTCGCCCAAGGCCCGTGACCTGGCCGGCGCGCTGCGCAAGCACTGGAACATCGAGTTCGACGACGCCGGCGCGATCGGACGCCGCTACCGGCGCCAGGACGAGATCGGCACGCCGTTCTGCCTCACCGTCGACTTCGACAGCCTGGACGACCAGGCGGTGACCGTGCGTGAGCGTGACGGCATGACCCAGGAGCGCGTGGCGCTGGACCAGGTGCAGGCCTACCTCGCCACCCGCCTGATGGGCGCCTGACCCGCTGTCGCGCCTGACCCGGCTCGCCCTGCCACCCCCGACGTGATCACGTAAGGCACGCCGCGGGGCGCTTTGTGGCCCCGGCCCGCGCCACGGCGCACTCGCCCGCCCGGCCCCGATCGAGCGTGCCGCATGTCAGTGCATTCTGGCTTACAGTTGCCTTATGAAGACGCTGACAATTCGCACTGATGCAGCGGTGGAACAGGCCCTCGAATGCCTGACTCAGGACGGCCAGTCTCGCTCGGAGGCGACCCGGACGGCGATCTTGCAGGCTGAGAGGGCGCATCGACGGGCACGTCTTCGGGCTGAGGCGGAGCAGCTGCGCAACGACCCCGACGATGTCGCGGCATCGCGGGCGTTGACCGCAGAGATGGACGCCATCCGTGCGTGGTGACGTGTACAGGATCAAAGCGCCCAAGGACGCTGATGGGCACGAACAAGCCGGTGCGCGCTACGCCGTCGTGGTCCAGTCCGACGACCTCCCGCTCTCGACGTGGGTTGTCGCGCCGACCTCAACGGGACGGCGGGCCGCATCCTTTCGCCCCGAGATCGAGATCGACGGCACCAAGACCCGGGTGATGGTCGAGCAGCTGACCGCGATCGACCCGCAGGCTCGCCTCGGCACGTTCGCCGGCCGGCTGGACAGGTCCGAAATGCAGGCCGTCAACGACGCGCTGCTGACCGTTCTGGGCCTGGACTGAGACTGCGCTCTGCCCATTTGGCTGGGCGGCACACCCCACAGGCCGGCTGCGGGGGCCTCGCCCCGCACCTAGTCCCGGCGCCCGCCCCGCCGACGTGATGACGTAACGCCGGTTCCGCCGTCCGAGCGGCGAGGCGGCGCCGCGTCACAAAGCGTCACGCCACCGCGCAAAGCCCGCGCCCCTCGTCCGGCGCGGTTTCGTGGGTGCAGGCATGGGTGCAGGCAAACGGTCGTGATCACAGCAGTTTCGCTGCACCCATACCTGCACCCATGCGGGGACGCCCGGTTACCTGACCCGTGGAGCGCACGGGGATTGCATGATCGGGGCCTGCACCTCGCCCGCGCCGCGGACGGGCGGACGCTTACACGCACGCCGTGCCGCGTCGGCCCGGTCGCGTGTCCACAGCGAGCCGGGTCGTCCCGCCGTCCACAGATCTGGGCGCAGGGTGGTGGAAGGTTTGACCGACCGTCAGCGTGGTCGCCGGAGGTGGTCGCGGTGGCGGCGAAGGACACGGTGGGGCGCTACGGCGAGGACGTCGCCGCGCGGCACCTGGTCGCACAGGGCCTGGTGGTGCTGCAACGCAACTGGCGCTGCGAGCTCGGTGAGATCGACATTGTGGCGCGCGACGGCGACTGCCTGGTCGTGTGTGAGGTCAAGACCCGCCGTTCCCAGGTGTACGGGTCGCCCCTGGAGGCTGTGACGCCGCGCAAGGTCGCCCGGCTGCGCCAGCTGGCGGCGCGCTGGCTGGCCGAGTCCGGCATGCATCCGCCGCTGATCCGCATCGACGTGATCGCCGTACGGCGACCGCTGGCCGGGCCGGCGCAGGTCGAGCACCTGCGGGCGGTGGCCTGATGTCGTTGGGGCGCACCCGATGCGTGGCACTCGTGGGTATCGACGGGTATGTCGTCGACGTCGAAGCCGACGTGGCCAACGGGTTGCCGGCCTTCACCATCCGGACTGCCCGACACCTCGCTCGGTGAGGCGCGCGACCGAGTGCGCGCTGCCTGCGCCAACTCCGAGATGGCGATCCCGCAGCGCCGCCTGACCGTCAACCTCTCGCCCGCCTCCTTGCCCAAGGCGGGCACCGGCTTCGACCTCGCGGTCGCGGTTGCCGTGCTCGTCGCAGCCGGTGTGGTGCCCCAAGGCCGGGTCGGGAACGTCGTGCACCTGGGCGAGCTAGGCCTGGACGGACAGGTCCGGTCGGTCCGCGGCGTGCTGCCCGCTGTGCTTGCGGCGGCCCGGGCCGGGATCGAGCACGTGGTGGTACCGGCCGCGAACGCTCGCGAGGCATCCCTGGTGCCCGGCGTCCGGGTGCTGGGGGCGCAGACCCTGGGCGAGCTGGTCGCCTGCTACCGCGGCGAGGCGCTGGTGCCCGACGGGGCCGCCCGGCACCTGAGTCTCGCGGGGGCGGGGGCAAAGGCTGGGGCGAAGGCTTGGGTGAAGGCTGGAGAGGCGGCCGGGGCGAACGCCGTGGCCAAGGCCGGGGAGGCTCAGGGCACACCGCCGGCGCCGGCGCGCCTCGACCTGGCCGATGTGGTGGGCCAGCGCGAGGCCAAAGATGCGCTCGAGGTGGCCGCCGCGGGCGGTCACCACCTGCTCCTGCTGGGACCACCCGGCTCGGGCAAGACCATGCTGGCCTCCCGGCTGCCCGGCCTGCTGCCCGACCTCG
>DAIETC010000262.1 GCA_027345905.1 Kineosporiaceae bacterium
TGAGGTCGGCTCCCCCGCGGGGGATCAGGACGTCGATGTACCCGCGCGCCGTCATCAGGTGCTGCACGACCTCGCGGCCTGGTTGGTCGAGCAGGACGACGGCATCAGGTGGCAGTGCGTGCTCGGCCAGGCTGGACCGCAGCACCCGCACGAGCGCCCGGTTGGTCGCGACGGCGGCCGAGCCACCCCGCAGCACCACGGCGTTGCCGCTCTTCAGGCCCAGCCCGGCGGCATCGACGCTCACGTTGGGACGCGCCTCGTAGACCATCGCCACGACCCCGAGCGGCACGCGGGTCTGGCGGACCTCCAGGCCGTTGGCCAGGCGTTGACCCAAGACCACCTCGCCGACCGGGTCAGGTAGCGCCGCCAGCGCGCGCAAGGCCTCGGCTGCCGCCACCAGGCGCGGCTCATCCAGCCGCAACCGGTCGATCAAGGCGGCGCTGAGGCCGGACTCCTGCGCCCGCTGCAGGTCCTGCTCGTTGGCCGCCTGCACCGGCTCGTTCGCCGCGAGCAGCGCGTCGGCCATGGCCTGGAGCAAGGCGTCCTTGCGATCGCGGGTGAGCGGTCGCAGCACGAGACTGGCCTGTCGGGCGCGGGCGCAGGCGTCCAGAACGCTCGCGCGCACGGGATCGGCGTGCCCGGCCTCGAGGTCGGCGCTGCCCAGGGTCAGATTGCTCATGACGCCACGCTAGGACATCGTCGGGCAGCCGCGCCCAGGCTCGCCTACAGCGGCGCGACGCCCGCTGCCACCAGCAGGCTCGGGGGCCGGTCGTCCCCACGCCGGTGCAGGCTGTCGCGGTCGATGACCTCGACCCCGACGGTCGCCCAGTCCGGCAGCCCCGCACTGCGGCGATGATCCCCCCACACCCGAAGCGCGAGGGCGGCGACGTCGTCCAGGCTTTCGCCCTCGTCCCAGTAGCGCAGCTCGACGCGGTCGGCGGCGTAGCGCACCGACACCATGAACGGCCGCTCGTGCGCCAAGCGGTCGAGCGCCTCGCGCAGCTGCGGCATCGGGACACTCGGCCCCGACACCGTCACGGTCACGTGCCACAGCTGGGTAGCGGCGCCAGGAAGGCCACTCACGTCCATCGTCGCGCCCTTCATCCTCGCAGCAGCACCAGGTCGTCGCGGTGCACGACTTCCCGTTCATAGGCAGGCCCTAGCTCGCGGGCGAGATCTCTCGTCGAGCGGCCGAGCAGGCCGGGCAACTCCTGTGCTGCATAGTTGACCAAACCTCGGGCTACCGCGTGACCCTTTTCGTCACACAGGTCCACCGGATCTCCCGCGGCGAAGTCTCCTTCGACGCCGGTGACACCGGCCGGCAGCAGCGACAAGCGGCGCTCGACCACGGCGCGTATGGCTCCCGGGTCCAGCAACAACCGGCCTCGCGAACGCGTGGCGTGGGCCAGCCACAGCAGCCGGCTGGCGCGCCGGGCACCCGTCGCGGCGAACCAGGTTCCGACGTCCGCGCCGGCCAGGGCAGTGCCGACCAGGTCGGCTCGGGTCAGCCAGGTGCCGATCCCAGCCGTCGTCGCGATCCCCGCCGCCTCGACCTTGGAGGCCATGCCGCCGGTGCCCAAACCACCGCCCGAGCCCAGCCGCACGCCCTGCAGATCGGCGCTACTGCGGACGGTCGGGATCCGCCGCGCGCCCGGACGGGTAGGCGGCATGTCGTACAACGCGTCCACGTCGGTGAGCAGCAACAAGGCATCGGCCTGCACCAGATGGGCCACCAGGGCGGCCAACCGGTCGTTGTCGCCGAACCGGATCTCGTCGGTCGCCACAGTGTCGTTCTCGTTGACCACCGGTAGGACGCCCAGGCCCAGCAGGCGGTACAACGTGCGGCGGGCGTTGGCGTAGTGGGCCCGCCGGATGACGTCCTCGGCCGTCAGCAGTACCTGACCGACTGTCGTCGCGTGCCGGGCGAAGGCCGTCGTGTACTGGGCCATCAACCGGCCCTGGCCGACGCTGGCGGCCGCCTGCGCGGTGGCCAGGTCCCGCGGCCGACGGGTCAGCCCCAACGGTTCCAGCCCCGCCGCGATCGCACCCGACGACACCAGCACGACCTCACAACCACCGCTGCGGTGCGCGGCAAGAGCGTCCACCAGCGCCGTAACCTGCTCGTCGGCGAGGGCGCCGTCCGAACGGGTCAGCGAGCTCGAACCAACTTTGACCACCAGCCGGCCGGCTCGGGTCAGGTCGCTCCGGTCGCCCCGAGAGCCGACCACGCGGGCGCTCACGACAGCTCGCTCACTGTCAGACGACCCATATCAGTCGACCCACGTCGGTCAACCACGTCAGTCGGCTCACGTCAGTCGGCTCACGCTGGGTCCGCCTCGTCCTTGGCCGTGGCCCAGTCCTCGTCAGGGGTGGACCAGTGCCCCGCGGCCCGGTCCGCAAGCAGCTCGTCGCGTGCCGCGGTGCGGGCGAGGCGACGCTCTTCGTACTGGGCGCGCTTGGCCTCGCGGGTGGGCCGATCCTCTTCGACCAGGCGCCGGTCGGTGCCGCGCGGCCCGGCGAGCAGCTCGGCCCCTGCCGCCATCGTCGGCTCCCAGTCGAAGACGACCGCCTCGTCGCCGTCGCCGATCAGGACCTCCGCCCCGGGGACGGCCCCCGCCTTGAACAGGGCGGTCTCGACACCCAGACGGGCCAGCCGGTCGGCGAGATAGCCGATCGCCTCCTCGTTGGTGAAGTCGGTCTGGCGCACCCAGCGCACCGGCCGCACCCCCAGCACGCGATAGCGCACACCGTCGTCCGAGCTTTCGACGCGCACCTCGAAGCCCGAGTCGTCGACCGCCTTGGGCCGAAGAACGACTCGCGGGACGACGCTCGCGGCCCTGCCAGCGCGCGCCTGCTCCACGAGGGCGGCCATCGCAAAGCCCAAGTCGCGCAACCCTTCATGCGAGGCGGCCGAGACGACGTGCACCGCAAGGCCGCGGGCCTGCAGCTGGGGACGAACCATCTGGGCCAGATCGGCCGCGTCCGGCACGTCCGCCTTGTTCAGTACGACCAGGCGAGCCCGCTCGCTCAGGGGACGGCCACCGAGCGAGTCGTCGACCGTGTAGGCGGCCAGCTCGGCCTCGATGACATCCAGATCCGACAATGGGTCGCGGTCGGGCTCGAGTGTGGCGCAGTCGATGACGTGCACGAGCACCGAGCAGCGCTCGACGTGCCGCAAGAAGTCCAGCCCCAGGCCCCGACCCTGGCTGGCCCCCGGCACCAGCCCCGGGACGTCGGCCATGGTGAACCGCACGTCCCCCGCCTGAACCACGCCCAGGTTCGGCACCAGGGTGGTGAACGGGTAGTCCGCGATCTTGGGCCGGGCCGCCGACATCGCCGCGACCAGGCTGGACTTGCCGGCGCTCGGATACCCGACCAGGGCGACATCCGCGAGCGACTTGAGCTCCAGGACGACGTCCCTGCTCTCACCGGGTTCGCCCAGCAGGGCAAAGCCAGGGGCCTTGCGCCGGTTCGAGGCCAGGGCCGCATTACCGAGGCCGCCGCGCCCACCCCGCGCCACGACGTACCGGGTGCCCTCGCCGACCAGGTCGACCAGCACGGTGCCGTCAGCGGCCTTCACGACGGTTCCGTCGGGCACGGGCAGGACGACGTCTGTGCCGTCCAGGCCGGTGCGGTGCCCGCCCATGCCCGGCTTGC
>DAIETC010000041.1 GCA_027345905.1 Kineosporiaceae bacterium
AGCAGGGCGGCATCCGCGCTGGGTTGCCCCGCGTTGGGGTGCCCCGCGCTGGGTTGCCCCGCGCTGGGTTGCCCCGCGCTGGGCTGCCCCGCGCTGGGTTGCCCCGCGATCGGCTCCCCGGTGGTGTGCTGCCCCTCGCCCATCCCGGCACCATGCCATACGCCCGGACGCTGCCGGGCCCACTGGGGCACCCTGCGGCCAGCTGGCGCGCCACTGGGTCATCCTGCGGCCAGCTGTCGGGCCACTGGGTCATCCTGCGGCCTTGAGTGGGCCGCGGGGGCACCCAGTGGCCGGTCGAGATGACAGGAGGATTCCCCAGGCTGGGTCAGGTCACTGCGCCCGGCAGGCTGGACGCCGCGCGAGTGCCCGGCCGGCCGGACGGCGTTCGAGTGCCTGGCAGGCTGGAGGCCGCGCGGGTGCCTGGTAGGCGATGCGCGCCCGCCACCTGACCCTTACGCCGCCTGCCGTTGCCGCGCCCGCCACCTGACGCCTGCGCCGTGCCCTGTCCTATGTGGCGAGCGTGCCAGTGATGAGAGAGTGCGCAGGTGAGCCACGAGGACGACCCGCCCCTGCTGACGGCCGGGATGATCGCGACAGGGGTGGTGGCCGTTTCGTTCTCGGGGCCGATCGCCGCCTCGACGCTAGCCCCAGCGCTCGCCGTCGCCTTGTGGCGCAACGCGTTTGGCGCCGCCGCGGGTGCGCCGTTCACCTTGACCAGGCGCCGGGCCGAGCTGTGCGAACTGGTGCAGGACCGCCCGCAGGTGCTGGGCAGCGCCGTCCTGGCGGGCGTGTTCCTGGCCGTGCACTTCGGCCTGTGGATCCCCAGCCTGCGGTTGACGAGTGTGACTGCCTCGACCGCCTTGGTGACGACGACGCCGGTGTGGACGGTGGCGGTGGCGCGCCTGCGCGGAAGTCCCGTCCCGCGAGCCGTGCTGGTCGGGGTCCTGCTCGCGCTCGCCGGCGTGGCGGTGGTCACCGGCGTGGATGCGACGGCGTCGGCGCGGGCGTTGCGCGGTGACCTGATGGCATTGGCCGGGGGCGCGGCCGCGGCGGGGTACGTGGCGTGCGGCGAGTCCGTACGCCGAAGCCTGAGCACCGCGTCGTACACGCTGGTTGCCTACACCACGTGCGCCCTCGCCCTGCTGCCGGTGTGCCTGATCACCGGGACCGCCCTGTGGGGCTACTCGGCACGCAGCTGGGCGCAGATCGGCGTGCTGACGCTCACCGCCCAGCTGCTCGGGCACAGCCTGCTGAACCGCGCCCTGCGCTCGGCCGGCGCCACGACGGTCTCGATGGCAGTGCTCTTGGAGGTGCCGGGTGCGGCCCTGGTGGCGTGGGTGTGGCTCGGGCAGGCGCCACCACTGGCGGTCGTCCCCGGCGTGGCCCTGATCCTGACGGGTCTGGCGGTGGTCGTTCGTGCCCGCGCCCGGTCCGGGCCGCGACAGGGCGCCGAGGAGATCGACACGGTGACGGCGGCGACCTTGTGAGCGCAGGCGGCCCGACGAGCGCCGCCCGCGGCCCTCTGAGCGCTGGTGGCCGACCCCCCACCGCCCGCCGTCCGGCGCTGCGATGACGCTGCGGTCGGTGGAACGTGCCGCCGTCCTGCTGCGCCTCGTGGCGGCACAGGGTGGCCCGATCGGCGTGTCGGACGTTGCGGCCGCCCTCGGCGTGGCGAAGAGCAGCGCACACGAACTGTTGCGCACGCTGCAGGAGGTGGGGTTCTTGGACCAGGACGGCGGCACCGGGCGCTATCGGCTCGGGGAAGGTGCGCGCCGCCTGGCGCAAGGGCCGCCGGACACCAACCTCTTGCGCTCGCTGGCCACCAACTGTGTGGACGCGCTGGCCGCCCGCAGCGGCGAGAGCGCCTACATGGGGGTGCTTCGCGGCGCCGACGTGCTCGTCGTGCACCACGTGTTCCGGCCGGACGACAGCTCGCAGCGGGTCGAGGTGGGTGAGCGGCATCCGGCTCACGCCAGCGCGATGGGCCAGGTGTTGCTGGCGTTGGATCCGGCAGGTCAGGCGGTCGCACGCACGTGGGTGCCGGTGTCGCTGACGCGCAGGACCCTGATCGGCGCCGCACTCAGCGCGCGCCTGGCGGCGGTGCGCCGCGAGCAGCTGGCCTGCGCCGTCGGGGAACGTGTCCCTGAGCTCGCCGAGATCGCGGTCCCGTTGCGGGGGCGCGGCCCCAGCGTCGTGGCGGCGGTCGCCCTGATCGGGCACAGCGACCGGCTCACCGATGCGCGCGGTCGCCCGCGCGCGGCCCTGGTCGCCCACGTACGGACGGCCGCGAGCGCCATCAGCGCTGACCTGGCCGGCGGGCTGTGAGCGCGAGATGAGCTGCCCGTGAGCGCGCGCTACGTCGTGGCCATCGACCAGGGCACCACCTCGACCCGGTGCATCGTGTTCGACCACTTCGGCCGATTCGTGAGCGTGGCTCAGCGGGAGCACCGCCAGTGGTTCCCCGAGCCCGGCTGGGTCGAGCACGACGCCCTCGAGATCTGGGCGAACGTCGTCCGGGTCGTCCCCGCGGCCCTCGCCAAGGCGGGGATCGGCCCGGACGACGTCGCCGCGCTGGGCATCGCCAACCAGCGCGAGACCGCGGTGCTGTGGGATCGGCACACCGGCCGGCCCGTGGCGCGCGCGGTCACCTGGCAGGACACCCGCGTGGCGCCGCTGCTGGCAGAGCTTGCCCAGCGGGATCCGCCTCGGACGTTTCGGGAGCGCTGCGGCCTGCCGCTGAGCACGTATGCGACGGCTCCGCGGCTGACCTGGCTGCTGCGCTCCTCACCGGCTCTGCGACAGCGGGCCGCGAGCGCCGACGTGTTGTTCGGCACGATGGAGACCTGGCTCACCTGGCAGCTGACGGGAGGCCCGCAAGGGGGCGTGCACGTCACCGACGTGACCAACGCGAGCCGCACGATGCTCATGGACCTGCGCACGCTGGACTGGGACGACGAGCTGTGCGCGGCGTTCGAGGTGCCGCGCGCGATGCTGCCGCAGATCCGGCCGACTGCGACGACGCACGGGCGCGCGAGCACCGTGTTGCCCGGAGTGGTCATCGGGGCCCTGATGGGGGACCAGCAGGCGGCACTGTTCGGCCAGGCCTGCTATTCGCCGGGGGAGGCCAAGTGCACCTACGGCACCGGGGCGTTCCTGCTGCTGAACACCGGGGACCAGCCGGTGGCCTCCTCGCATGGCCTTGCCACGACCGTGGCCCACCAGGTCGGGGACGAACCGGCGGCGTACGCGCTCGAGGGGTCGATCGCGATGACGGGATCACTGGTCCAGTGGTTTCGCGACGGCTTGTCGCTGGTGCGCACCGCCCCCGAGATCGAGACCCTGGCGCGCACGGTCAACGACAACGGCGGCTGCTACATCGTGCCGGCCTTCTCGGGCTTGTTCGCCCCGCACTGGCGGCCCGACGCGCGGGGAGTCATCACCGGCCTGACGTCGTACGTGACCCGGGGACATCTGGCGCGTGCGGTGCTCGAGGCGACCGCCTGGCAGACGGTCGATGTCGTCGAGGCGATGAACGCCGACTCCGGCCTCAGGCTGAACACCCTGCGGGTGGACGGGGGCATGACGAGCAACCTGCTGCTGATGCAGATGATCAGCGATCGCCTCGACGTGCCGGTCGAGCGGCCGATGGTGCACGAGACGGTCAGCCTGGGTGTGGCCTATGCCGCCGGGCTCACCGTGGGCCTTTGGCCCGACCTGGGGGTGCTGCGCCGCAGCTGGCACCGAGGGGCGCGCTGGACCCCTGACATGACGGCGCAGACCCGTGAGCAGCAGCGCAGCGGCTGGCGCACGGCACTTGCCCAGACGATCGGGCCCGGGTTCACGCCGACAGCGGCTCGACCTCCGGGGCCTTGATCCGCGCTGCGTGGGCGGACTCGTCGTCCGGCATCTCCTGGGAGGTGCGTTCTGCCTCGACCCGGGCGGTGTACTGCGCGACCTCCCGTTCGACATCGTCCGGCCCCCAGCCCAGGACGGGGGCTAGGAGCTGAGCGGTGGGCCGGGCGCTGGCCAGACCCCGGTCCCAGGTCTCGATCGAGATGCGCGTGCGTCGCGACAGCACGTCCTCGACATGGCGGGCGCCCTCGTGCGACGCGGCGTACACGATCTCGGCGCGCAGGTAGTCCGGCGCCCCTTCGAGCGGTTGGCCGAGCGAGGGGTCGGCGGCGACCAGCGCGAGCACCTGGGAGACCAGCGATCCGTAACGGCCGAGCAGGTGCTCGATCCGCGCCACGTGCAGCCCGCTGGACTGCGCGAGCCAGGCCCGCTGGTTGCGGATCGCCTGGTACCCGACCGCGCCGAGCAGCGGCACCTCGTGCGTCGTGGACGCCGGGACGCGCCCGTCGAGCGCGTCCGCTGCCGCGTCCACCGCATCCTTGGCCATGATCCGGTAGGTCGTGTACTTGCCGCCGGCGACCACGACCAGTCCCGGCACCGGGTGCGCGACGACGTGCTCGCGGGAGAGCTTGGACGTCGACTCGGACTCACCGGACAGCAGTGGTCGAAGCCCCGCGTACACGCCTTCGACGTCCATCCGGGTCAGTGGCGTACGCAGGACGGCGTTGACGTGGTCGAGCAGGTAGTCGATGTCGGCTGCCGAAGCCGCCGGGTGCGCCTTGTCGAGCGCCCAGTCGGTGTCGGTGGTCCCGATGATCCAGTGCCGGCCCCAGGGGATGACGAACAGCACGGACTTCTCGGTGCGCAGGATCATGCCCGTGCTCGACTGGATGCGGTCCCGGGGCACGACCAGGTGGATGCCCTTGGAGGCCCGCACATGAAACTGGCCGCGCTCGGCGATCAGCGCCTGCGTGTCGTCGGTCCACACCCCGGTGGCGTTCACGACCTGCCGGGCCCGTACGTCGAAGCCGCGGCCGGTGGGCAGGTCGAGCGCCCGCACGCCGGTGACGCGCTCGCCCTGGCGAAGGAAGCCGGTGACGCGCACCCGGTTCGCGGTCAGCGCCCCGTACGCCGCGGCGGTACGCACCAGCTCCATCGTGTGCCGCGCATCGTCGATCTGCGCGTCGTAATACTGCACCGCACCGACGAGCGCGTCCTTGCGCAGCCCTGGCACCAGCCGTAGCGCCGCCCGCCGCGACAGGTGACGATGTCGTGGCAGCCCGGCCCCGTTGCCCGACGATACGGCCATGACGTCGTACAGCCCGACGCCGGCACCGACGTACAGGCGCTCCCAGAGCCTGTGCTGCAAGGGGTACAGGAACGCGACGGGCCGGGCCAGGTGCGGCGCGAGCGACTGCAGGATCAGTCCCCGTTCGCGCAGCGCCTCGTGCACGAGCGCGAAGTCGAGCATCTCCAGGTAGCGCAGACCCCCGTGCACGAGCTTGCTGGACCAGCTGGAGGTGCCGCTGGCGTAGTCGCGCGCCTCCAGCAGGCCGGTGCGCAGCCCGCGGGGCACGGCGTCCAGTGCCGCACCCGCCCCCACCACGCCGCCCCCGATGACGAGGACGTCGAGCTCGGGGCCGTCGCCGAGCGCCTGGATGGACTGCTCGCGGCGGGTGGGGGACAGGTCGTTCACGGGATCTCCTTGCCGTTGCTGCGAAAGGCGACCGGGTTCGCCGGGACGTCAGTCGACGTCCACCCAGTCCAAGGTTCGTTGGACTGCCTTGTGCCATCCTGCGAAACCGTTCTCGCGCTGTTCGTCGGACCACTGGGGGGTCCAGCGCTTGTCCTCGTTCCAGTTGGCGCGCAGCTCGTCGGTGTCCTTCCAGAACCCGACGGCGAGCCCTGCCGCGTACGCCGAGCCCAGCGCCGTGGTCTCTGCCACGACAGGCTTGCTGACGGGGACGCCGAGGATGTCGGCCTGCAGCTGCATGCACAGGTCGTTGGCCGTGACGCCGCCGTCGACCTTGAGGACCTCCAGGTGGACGCCGGAGTCCTTCTCCATCGCCTCGCTGACGTCGCGGCTCTGGTAGCAGATGGCCTCCAGGGTCGCTCTGGCCAGGTGTGCCCCGGTGTTGAAGCGGGACATGCCGACGATCGCGCCCCGAGCGTCCGAACGCCAGTAGGGCGCGAAGAGCCCGGAGAAGGCCGGGACGAAGTACATCCCGCCCGTGTCCTGCACCTGGGCGGCCAGAGACTCGACCTGGCCGGCACCGCTGATGATGCCCAGCTGGTCGCGCAGCCACTTCACGGCCGACCCGGTGACGGCGATTGACCCTTCCAGCGCGTAGATCGGTTTGGCGGCACCGAACTGGTAGGCAACCGTGGTGAGCAGCCCCGCGTTCGAGCGCACCAGCTCCTCGCCGGTGTTGAGCAGCATGAAGTTGCCCGTCCCGTAGGTGTTCTTGGCCTCACCGGGAGCGAAGCACACCTGGCCCACGGTGGCGGCCTGCTGGTCGCCGAGGTCGCCCGAGATCGGCACCTCGCCGCCGAACGCGCCACCCGGACGCGTTGTGCCGTAAAGGTTTGGGTCGGACGACGGCCGGATCTGCGGCAACATCTCGCGCGGGATCGAAAAGAACGACAACAGCTCGTCGTCCCAGTCCAGTGTCTGCAGGTCCATCAGCATGGTGCGGCTGGCGTTGGTGACGTCGGTGACGTGCACCCCGCCGTCCTTGCCTCCGGTCAGGTTCCACAGCAGCCAGCAGTCGGTGTTGCCGAACACCGCGTCACCCGCCTCGGCGGCCTCGCGCACGCCATCGACGTTCTCCAGGATCCACTGGACCTTGCCTGCCGAGAAGTAGGTCGCCGGCGGCAGACCCGCCTTGTGCCGGATGACGTCCCCGCGCCCATCTCGCTCCAGCGCCGACGCGATCCGGTCGGTCCTGGTGTCCTGCCAGACGATCGCGTTGTAGTACGGGCGCCCGGTGTGCCGGTTCCAGACGACGGCCGTCTCGCGCTGGTTGGTGATGCCCAGGGCCGCCAGGTCGCTGTGCTCCAGTCCGGTGCGCGACAGCCCCGTCTGGATGACCGAGTTGGGGCGCTCCCAGATCTCGATCGGGTCGTGCTCGACCCAGCCCGCCTGGGGCAGGATCTGGGCGTGCTCCAACTGGTGCTTGCCCACCTCGTTGCCGCTGTGGTCGAACACCATGAACCTGGTGCTCGTCGTCCCCTGGTCTATCGAAGCCACGTAGTCGGCCACGTCACTGTCCTTTCACGTCGTTGTGAGCTTGGTGGGGTGCGTGCGAGGGTCAGGCACTGGTGTGCTCGGCAGCGACCTGCGGGCTCTCGGCTGTGCGCCCGGGTTCTTCGTCCTCGTCCGACACGGGCAGGAAGCGCCCGACGAGCAGGTCGTACAACGCGCCGCCGATGAGCGCGCCGATGACAGGCCCGACGATCGGCACCCAGAAGTACAGGGCGCCGTACTGGTCTCGAAAAGCGGTGGAATAGCCGGTGAGGAACGAGGCGAGCCGCGGGCCGAAGTCGCGTGCGGGGTTGATGGCGTAGCCCGCGTTGGTCCCCCAGGCCATGCCGATCGCGACCACGAGCAGGCCGACCACGAAGGGCGTCAGGTTGGCGGCCGGTGCGGTGTTCCGGATGTCCGTGATCGCGAGGATCATCAACATCAGGATTGCGGTGCCGATGACCTGGTCGCGAAATGCGCCAGCGGTGTGCACTGGCCCAGTGCCGTTGCCCGGCAACGTCGAGAAGATGCCCTGCGACTTGATCGTGTGCCCGGGGTCGAACTTGTCGATGACCTCGCTGTAGTTCCAGCGGACGACGAGCGCCGCCAGGAACGCCCCGAGGGTCTGGGCCAGCGCGTAGGGCGCCACCTTGGCCCAGGAGAAGCCGCGGAAGGCGGCCAGTGCGATCGTGACGGCGGGGTTGAGGTGCGCCCCCGACATGCGACCGGCGACGTACACGCCGAGCGTCACGCCCAGGCCCCACGCCCAGGCGATGGAGTCGTGGTTGCCGATACCGCCTGCCACGACCTGCGCGACGACGCCCACGCCGAACAGGATCAGGATGAATGTTCCGGTCAGCTCAGCACATAGCTCGCCGAACAGGGTTCGACGCTTGATCAGCTCTGTCATGTTCGGGCTCCCAGTCCAGCCGAGCCCCATTGCCCGGCACGGCGACGCTAGGCGGCCCCTCGGCCGCGAACAAGGCCGGTTGTTCGGCTCTGCCGAACAACCCGTGCCCGTGGTCGGCGAGCACGCCTGCCCATGCCAGGATGGAGTCGTCCCGCCGAGGAGGTTTCCGCATGGCTCCCACTGCCCGGCCCCCGCGACCCGTGCTCGCCCTCGACTACCCGATGTCGCTGGGCGTGTTCGACAAGTACGACGACGCCCAACGAGCGGTCGACTACCTGTCCGACCAGGAGTTCCCGGTCGAGAACTGCATGATCGTCGGAACCGAGCTCAAGCAGGTGGAACGGGTGACCGGCCGACTGACCTACGCCCGCGCCGCACTGGCGGGGGCGGCCTCGGGTGCCTGGATGGGTCTGTTCGTCGGGCTGTTGCTGGGCATGTTCAGCCCGAATGGGCGCTGGTTCGCGGCCGTACTGACCGGCATCCTGATCGGTGTCGTCTTCGGGATGACCATGGGCCTGGCCGGGTATGCCGCGACCGGCGGCCGCCGGGACTTCACGTCGGTCTCGCAGGTCGTGGCGACGCGGTACGAGGTGCTGGTCGAGCACAAGCTACTCGCCCGCGCGCAGGAACTTTTGCAGGGCATGCCCAATCGCGCACAAGGCGCGCCGTAGCTTCGCCTGGCTGGGGGCGCGCCTGATCAGGTGAGCAGTGCGGCCATCCACGCTTCGACGTCGTCGGGACGGCGGGGAAGGGCGGCGGAGAGCACCTCGTGCCCCTGCGCGGTGACCAGCACGTCGTCCTCGATCCGGACGCCGATGCCGCGCAGCTCGGCCGGCACCAGAAGGTCGTCGGCCTTGAAGTACAGGCCGGGTTCGACCGTGATGATCATTCCAGGCCGCAGCTGGGCCTCCCGGGCATTCTCCTGCCGCGCCAGCGCACAGTCGTGGACATCCATGCCCAGGTGGTGGCTGGTGCCATGCACCATCCACCTGCGGTGAAATTCGCCCTCGTCCGACAGCGACTCCTCGACGTCGACCGGCAGCAGGCCCCACTGCGCCAGCCGCTCGGCGATGACCCGGATGGCGGCGGCGTGGACATCCTTGAACCGGTTGCCCGGCTTGACCGCCGCCAGGCCGGCCTCCTGGGCGTCGAGGACCGCTTCGTAGACCTTGCGCTGGGCCGCGCTGAACCGGCCGTTGACCGGCATCGTGCGGGTCACGTCCGCGGTGTACAGCGAGTCCACCTCGACGCCGGCGTCCACGAGGATCAGGTCGCCGTCGCGAACCTCCCCGTGGTTGCGGATCCAATGCAGCGTGCACGCATGCTCACCCGCGGCGGCGATGGTGTCGTACCCGACGCCGTTGCCGGCATGGCGTGCCACGAGCGCGAACTGGCCCTCGACCCAGCGCTCGCCGCGCCCGTTGGCGACCGCGTCGGGCAGGCTGCGCACGATCGCCTCGAAGCCCTCGGCGGTCGCGGCGCAGGCGAGCCGCATCTGCTCGACCTCCCACTCGTCCTTGGTCAGTCGCAGCTCGGACAGCAGCACTGCCAGCTCGTGGTCGAGCGCGCGCTCGGCCTCGCCGTCGTGGGAGTCGACCTGGGCACGGACCTCGTCGACGTCCGCGGTCACTTCGGGATCGGCGTCCCGGACGACGCGTACGCGCACCGTGCCGACGTCCTTGCCGAGCGCCTCAGGAAGCTCGTCGACGTGCCGCGTCCGCAAACCCAGCTCGGCCTCGACCTCGGCCAGGCTGGGCCGAGCGCCGACCCACAGCTCGCCGTACCTCGCATCGGAGTAGAACTCCTCGCTGTCGCGCCCGGTCCGGGGCCGGAAGTACAGGACGGCCTCGTGGCCACCCGCGGCGAGCGGTTCGAGGACCAGGACGGCGTCCGGCTCGCGGTCCGCGCCGAGGCCGGTGAGGTGCGCGAACGCCGAGTGCGGACGAAAGCCGTAGTCACAGTCGTTCGAGCGCACCTTGAGCCCACCGGCCGGGATGACGATCCGGTCGCCCGCGAACGCCTCGGACACGGCCGCCCGACGGGCCGCGGCGTACGTCGCGCCCTCCG
>DAIETC010000066.1 GCA_027345905.1 Kineosporiaceae bacterium
TCGCCAACCCCAGGTGCTGACGGCCGCGGTGGTGGGACTCCCGGCGGGCCAACGCCACCTGCAACCCCACCCCCAACCCCCGACGCTGGGCTGGTACCCCAGCGGTGGCCTGCACCGCCCGCTGGTGGGTGTCCAAGGCGAGGCTGGCCATCACCTGCGCGCCCTCCGCGCGGCACTTGAGCTCTTCCAAGGCCCCCAACACCGCGACCAGGTCCGCGCCCTCGTCCGAGCGTCCGTCAAACCGGGTCAGCAGTTCACCCAGGGTCTGCACCTGGGCTACCAGCGCAGCCGCACCCACACCACTCGACTCGGACACGTGTACGATTCTACGGAAGGCGACCCCCATCGGTCAAGGGGTTGTGCACAGCCAGGTGCCGCGCCGAACCAGTGACACCCTAGGCGGTCGGTCGCCGTGCGCTGAAGATCGCCGTTCCGGGCACCAGGCGCCCCCGAGCCGGGCTCCAGCCGCCCCACACCTCGTGATGCCCGTCTGGCCAGGGAGGCTCGATGAGGTCCTCAAGAACTAAACCGGCGGCCGTGATCTCGCGCACTCGGTCGCCCAGCGTGCGGTGGTGCTCGACGTAGACGGCGCTGCCGTCGTCCGACTGCTCGACGTAGGGCGTGCGGTCGAAGTACGACGAGCTGATCGTCAGGCCCGCCGGGCCGGGGTCGTCGGGCAGCGCCCAGCGGATCGGGTGGGTGACCGCGAAGACCCACCGCCCGCCGGGCCGTAGCACCCGGGCCACTTCGCGCATCAGAGCCCCCGAGTCGGCAACGAACGGGACCGCGCCGTACGCCGAGCAGGCCAGGTCGAACGCGTCGGCGACGAAGGGCAAGGCGAGCGCGTCGCCCTGGACGAGTGGCACCGCCCGCTCACGACCGGCATCGATACGGCTCGCCCGGCGCAGCATCCTCAGCGACAGGTCGCTCGCGACGACCTGCGCACCCTGCGCCTGCAGCCACCGGGAGCACTGCGCGGCTCCGGAACCTACCTCCAGCACCCGCCGCTCGGCCACGTCCCCCAGCAGGTGCGCATCGGCCTCGTCCAGCCCCTCGGGGCACCAGATGAACCGGTCGTCCCCCAAGAACGCCCCGTGCTCGGCGTAGTACGCCGCCTCCGCGCCGTCCCACCAGTGGCGGTTCGCCTGCGCCGTCTCACGGACGCCGGCCGGCCGGCGTCCGACCCGCGTTGGGGCCAGGTGGGCGTCCGGGGGCTCGATCGGGTTCATGCTCCGATCCTGCCCTGCACCAGGTCGCGTTGACCCTGCCTGGCGTGGCTCGATACCCTGCAATGTCGCACCGATCTGCGACCACGACTTTCGCGCTGCGCACTTGTGCTCGCGAACCCCCGTGCCACCACGATCCCTGTCCGCATCGGAGCCCCCACTACATGACTGCCAGCGTTATCGAGACGGCCCGCCCCCAGGTTGCCGTCAACGACATCGGCTCAGCCGAAGACTTCATGGCCGCGATCGACCTGACGATCAAGTACTTCAACGACGGCGACATCGTCGAGGGGATCATCGTCAAGGTCGACCGCGACGAGGTCCTGCTCGACATCGGGTACAAGACCGAGGGTGTCATCCCCTCCCGCGAGCTGTCCATCAAGCACGACGTCGACCCCAATGACGTCGTCAAGGTCGGTGACGCGGTCGAGGCCCTGGTCCTGCAGAAGGAGGACAAGGAAGGTCGGCTGATCCTGTCCAAGAAGCGCGCCCAGTACGAGCGCGCCTGGGGCACGATCGAGAAGATCAAGGACGAGGACGGCATCGTCACCGGAACCGTCATCGAGGTCGTCAAGGGCGGCCGGATCGTCGACATCGGGCTGCGCGGCTTCCTGCCGGCCTCCCTGGTCGAGATGCGCCGAGTGCGCGACCTTCAGCCCTACGTGGGCAAGGAGCTCGAGGCCAAGATCATCGAGCTGGACAAGAACCGCAACAACGTCGTCCTGTCCCGGCGTGCGTGGCTGGAGCAGACCCAGTCCGAGGTGCGGCAGAACTTCCTGACCACGCTGCAGAAGGGCCAGGTACGCCCGGGTGTCGTCTCGTCCATCGTGAACTTCGGGGCGTTCGTCGACCTTGGCGGCGTCGACGGGCTCGTGCACGTCTCCGAGCTGTCCTGGAAGCACATCGACCACCCGAGCGAGGTCGTAGAAGTCGGCCAGGAGGTCACGGTCGAGGTGCTGGACGTCGACATGGACCGCGAGCGCGTCTCGCTGTCCTTGAAGGCCACCCAGGAGGACCCGTGGCAGCAGTTCGCCCGCACGCACGCGATCGGGCAGGTTGTGCCGGGCAAGGTCACCAAGCTCGTGCCCTTCGGTGCGTTCGTCCGGGTCGACGAGGGCATCGAGGGTCTGGTCCACATCTCCGAGCTGGCCGAGCGGCACGTGGAGATTCCCGAGCAGGTGGTGCAGGTCGGTGACCCGCTCTTCGTCAAGGTGATCGACATCGACCTGGAACGGCGCCGGATCTCGTTGTCGCTGAAGCAGGCGAACGACGCCAGTGGGGCTTCGAGCGGCGAGTTCGACCCGACGCTGTACGGGATGGCCGCCGAGTACGACGAGGCCGGTCAGTACAAGTACCCGGAGGGGTTCGACTCCGAGACCAACGACTGGCTCGAGGGTTACGAGGCCCAGCGCGAGGTGTGGGAGAAGCAGTACGCCGAGGCCCACGAACGCTGGGAGGCGCACAAGAAGCAGATCGAGGAGGCCGCCAGGGCGGACTCCGAGGCGCGCAGCAGCGCCGAGGTCCCCACGTCGTACTCGTCGCAGACCGGCGAGGCGGGTGCCGAGTCGCCGGAGCTGGCGGCGCAGGGCGGCGCGGCGGACACTGAGGGCACGCTGGCCTCGGACGAGGCGTTGGCTGCGCTGCGGGAGAAGCTCACCGGAGCCTGAGCGATATCGCCGCGAGCCCCGCACCGTCGGCCGGTGCGGGGCTCGCGTGCGTTCGCAGTCCTACGCTGGGCCCGTGCTAAGACTCGGTCTTACGGGGGGAGCTGGGGCGGGCAAGTCGACGCTGGCCAGGCGCCTGGGCCAGCTGGGTGCGGTCGTGGTGGACGCCGACGTCCTCGCCCGTGAGGTCCTCGCGCCGGGCAGTGCGGGTCTGGCGGCCGTGGTGGCGAGCTTTGGTGCCGACGTCCTGGACGCCGACGGCGCCCTCGACCGCGCCGCGCTCGCCCAGATCGCCTTTGCGAGCCCGCAACGGCGCCGCGAGCTGGAGGCGATCACGCACCCGAGGATCACCGAGCGCACCCGCGAGCTGTTCGCTGCCGCACCCGGGGACGCTGTCGTGGTGCACGACGTGCCACTGCTGGTCGAACTGGCCATGGGGGCGGCGTACCACCTGGTGGTCGTGGTCGACGCCCCGGTGGAGCTGCGGGTCGCACGGCTGGTGCAGCGGGGGATGGCGGCGGACGACGCGCGGGCGCGCATCCGAGCCCAGGCTTCGGCGGGGCAGCGCCGAGCAGCAGCCGACGTGTGGCTGGACAACGTCGGCGCCGAGACGGACCTGGTCGACGCCGTCGACCGGCTCTGGGCCGAGCGGATCGTGCCGTTCGAACGGAACGTACGCACCGGCGTCCGAGTGGAGCGTGCACAGCAGCTCACCCTGGTAGCCCCCGACCCGTCGTGGCCGGCGCAGGCCGCGCGCCTTGCGGGTCGGGTGGCGCTGGCAGCGGGGGAGCGGTGCCGCGGGGTCGAGCACATCGGGTCGACGGCCGTGCCCGGTCTGCTGGCCAAGGACGTCATCGACCTGCAGCTGGGCGTCGACACGCTGGCCGATGCGGACGCCGCGGCCGATGCGCTCGGGCGAGCGGGTTTTGTGCGGGTGCCCGCCATCACAGGCGACCACGTGCGCACCGACCCGGACTCGCCAGCGGCGCACTGGTCGAAGCGATTCCACGCCGGGGCCGACCCCGGACGGGTGGTCCACCTGCACGTGCGCGAGGTGGGTGGTCCCGGGTGGCGCACCGCGCTGCTGATGCGCGACTGGTGGCGGGCGGACGAGGCTGCCCGGTCGGCCTATGCGTCCGAGAAGCGCCGGCTGGCATCGCTGGGACTGGATGCGAGCGCGTACGCCGCGGCCAAGGAGCCCTGGTTCGCCGCCGCCGTGCCGCGCGCGCGGGCCTGGGCCGAGCGCACCGGCTGGACACCGCCGGCAGGTGGGCGGGAATGACGTTGTCGGTGGGGGCCCTTACGGTGGTCAGATGCGACCGACGACCGACCTGCAGCGGCGCGTGGCCCCCTTTGAGGTGGTCTCCGACTTCACGCCGTCCGGCGACCAGCCGGGGGCCATCGCCGAGCTCGTCCGGCGGGTGCGCGCCGGCGAGCGGGACGTCGTCCTGCTGGGTGCGACTGGCACGGGCAAGTCGGCCACGACGGCCTGGCTGATCGAGCAGCTGCAACGCCCGACCCTGGTGATGGCGCCGAACAAGACCCTCGCCGCCCAGCTGGCCAATGAGTTCCGCGAGCTGCTGCCCAACAACGCGGTCGAGTACTTCGTCTCGTACTACGACTACTACCAGCCCGAGGCGTACATCGCGCAGACCGACACCTACATCGAGAAGGACTCCTCGATCAACGAGGAGGTCGAGCGGTTGCGGCACTCCTCGACGAACTCGCTGCTGACCCGGCGCGACGTGATCGTCGTCGCTTCGGTCTCGTGCATCTACGGCCTGGGCACCCCTCAGGAGTACGTCGACCGGATGGCGCGGCTCAAGGTCGGCGAC
>DAIETC010000067.1 GCA_027345905.1 Kineosporiaceae bacterium
CCGGCGTCTCCCGTCGCTACGCCCGGCTCTCCGACGTCTGGGCGCATCGCGACCGACTCGCCGGGCGGATCCTGCTGCCTGACCTCGCAGAAGAGCTCGGCGTCGCCTACCACGAGGCCTACCACGCCCTCCGCCGGATCGGCTTCGCCGTCGAACAGCACCCCACCAGCCGCCAGTGCCACCTCATCCTTGAAGCGGCTGACGCCCTACGAGCCGAGCACCAGCGCATCCAGGCACTCCACCGTCGCTCGATGAAGCTCGCCGCCGCCGCCCGCCAGCTCGGTGTCGCCCTCTCCACCGCATCGGTGCTTTCCCGCACCGGCCAGTTGGAGATCGACCCAGAGACCGACTCCTCCGGGGCCCGCTTCGTCACCCGGACCTCGGTCGAGGCCTACTACGTCGGCCATCGCCGCGCGAGCCCACGGGGCGACCCCGCCGGGGTACCGGTCGGCGAGGTGGCGCGCTTCGCCGGCCTCTCCGAGCGCGACGTGCTCGACCTCGTCCACGACGGGGTGCTCGAGCAGGTGCCAGGCCGGCGTCGGCGCGAGATCACGATCGCGAGCCTCCGGTGCTGGCTCACGATGGTGCATCAGCCGAAGGACTCCAGTCGGCACCCGGCACGAGATGACCCGTGATGTTCTTCAGGACGCAACCTTCGTGGATCGGTCCTCAAGGCCGGCGGCTGCCTGGTCGAGGGCAGCGTTCAGGCGTCGGATGTGGAACGGTCCAAGGTTGATGCGCGTCACCACCGTATGACGCTCACGTTCGCTTTCGGTTGGGGTGGACCGTCTTTCCCTGAGCGAGCATGTCCACGAGCTGTTCGATCCGCCGAGCGCGCGTGTCGGGGCGCCGGGCGGTGGTGATGCGGTAGAGCACGGCGTAGCGATTGGCGCCGTCGAGCTGAGCAAACATCTCTGACGCGGCGCGGTTGGCGCCGAGCACCGCCCGGAAGTCGTCAGGCGCCTCCATGGTTGCCGCCCCGGCGTAGGCGGCGTCCCAGGTTCCGTCGGCTTGCGCTCGCTCCACCGCCGCCAGCCCGCCCGGGCGCATCCGGCCCTCGGCGACCAGCCGTTCGATGATCCCGATGTTGCGCTTGGACCAGGTGCTGCGGGCGCGGCGAGGGGTAAACCGTCGTCGAAAGGTGCCGTCGTGGCCCCCGGCGAGCTGTCCGTCGTCCACTTACCGGAGGAGGTTGGCGGCGTCCACGTGGAGATCTTCACCTCTGGAGAGCGCAGGGTGGCAGCGTTGTTGGTCTGGTGGACCTCCAAGTGGTCACAAGGGTCATTGCCCTCGGCCATCAGGAGGACAACCTCTTCCTGGACGTCCGGGAAGACCCGTTCCTTGAACAGAACAAGCCTCACCCGGCCGAACCTCCCCATGAGGTACTCACGGACTCCGGCCGCGTAGTTGACGGACAGCAGCTCCGCGGGAATGACGAGCCCCAGCCTGCCCCCGGGGCGCACGAACAGAGAACTATGGATCGTGAAAGCAGCCCATGAGGACGCAAGATGCGTGAGGCGGATCCCAGCCCGAAGCGCTGCTCGTTGGCTGGCGGCGCGGCTGGTGCCTGCGAAGTCCTGGTAGCGGACATACGGAGGATTCCCGACGACGGCGTCGTAACGAGGCTCCGGGTCCACGGCAAAGAAGTCGCCTGTAGCGATGTGTGCGTGAAGATTTTGCGCAGCAAGGTGGCGCCGGGCTCGACGAGCGCTCGACACGTGCAGCTCGGCCCCGGACAGAACAGGCGCATCGGAACCAAGTAAGCGAAGTCGGTGACCGGCAGCAAGCAGGAAGGCAGCCTCGCCGCAGGATGGTTCCAAGACGGTGTCGTCCTTGCCGCGGATCGCCCAATCCGCGACGAACTCGCAGAGAGCTTCGAGGGTGAAGAAGGCACCGCGGGCCTTCCTCAGCGCAGGTGTGTCCACCGCGTCATCCGCGACCATGGCGCGACCCTATCCGTCAGCGCGGACAGTCCCCAACTGGCTCACCGGGGCTTGCCGAAGTTCGTGCTACATCCCCTGGACACGGACACCCGTCACCTGTCAACTCCTCTGTCGAGCTGCACCAATGAGCCGCGTCGTACTTACCCCGTGACCCATCGTTGCGCTTGCCGTAAGCCTGCAAACCTGGCCGAGGCTCGGAGGTGCAATCGTCGAGCCCGAGTTGCGGCGACGTCGGATACGGCTTGGCGACGACGCGCTTCACCAGCACCGGCTCTCGGGAGTGTTCTGGCGCTTTCGTGCGCACATCCCTCTGACTGCTTCGGCTCGCGCACACGTCGATGGTGTGACGACTTGGCCAGGAGGGATCGAGATGGGCGCATCACCTACGGAGTTCTGGATACCACCGACCAGCGTCGTGGCATCGGCTGCCCGGGTGCTGGCTGGCGATCCGGGCATCCGGCCCAACAGCAACGGGCTGCCGGGCCTGAGCGTCCTGCAGCAGATCGTGGGTGCGCTGCTGACCTGGGGGCTGTTGGCCTGCGTCGCGGGGCTGGTGGTGTCGGTGATCGTGTGGGCGCTGGCGCACCACCAGGGCAACTACTCCCACGCCACCACCGGCAAGACCGGAGTCCTGGTCGCTGCGGGTGGCGCGCTGCTCATCGGCGGGGCGAATGCGATCATCGCGTTCTTCGCCAACCTCGGCACCGGCATCCACTGACATGCCGATCCCGGACGTCGGCCCCTGCCTTGGGCCCCTGAACCCGCTGTGCCAGGCGACCAGCCAGGTCACCAGCCAGGTGACCGGCTCGGTCTCGCAGTCAGCGGCGGACCTGGTCCTCGGCGCGCTCGGTAGCGCCGTCGTCTCCGCAGCCCAAGCGGTCTCGCGGACCGCGCTCGCGGCCCTGGACGCCACGACTGGCATTGACCTCAATGCGATCTGGTTCACCCGGAACCTGGACGTCATGGTTGCGGTCACGCTGCCAGTGGTCGCCGGACTGTTCGTGCTGCAGGTCATCGGCTCCGTGCTGCGGCGTGAGCCGGGCGGGCTGGGTCGAGCGGTGATGGGTGTGGCCAAGGCGATGCTCGGCTCCGCCGCGGCGATCGCCGTCACCCAGCTCGCGCTGCTGGCTTCGGATCAGATCTGTGCGTTCATCGCCGCATCGGCCGGGACGTCGGTGCAGGGCGCCGCCCTGCGCTTCCTGACGCTGACCTGGCTTGCTGGTCCCCAGTCCGGGCCGGTGCTGCAGGTGCTGTTGGGCGTAGCGGTCATGATCGGGTCGCTGCTGCTGTGGGCGGTGCTGTTGTTCCGCAAGGCCGCCGTTGTGCTGGTGGCGGTCTTCGCACCGATCGCCTTCGCCGGAGCCGCCTGGGATCAGACCCGGGTCTGGACTCGCCGCTGGATCGAGACGATGGCCGCGTTGGTGTTCTGCAAGGTGGTCATCGTCGTGGTCTTCGTCGTCGGCGTCAGCGCCTTCGGCAGCGACGGCACGACCTCGACGCCCGCAGGCAACGGTGGCCAGCCCGGGCTCGCGTTGCTGTCGGACCTTCTGGTGGGGTTGATCCTGCTGTCGATTGCGGTGTTCGCGCCGTGGCTGACGTGGCGTTTCGTGCACTGGTCGGGCATGGAGGCCGCCACCGTCCTGGGCGGCACCCTGGCGGCCAGCCCGGTCCCCAACGTGGTGCGCTCCACCGCGTCCCAGGCCCGGTTCATGGCCCAGTCGGCGGCCACGACCGCTCTGCTGGGTGGGGCGGGCGGGGCATTTCGCGGTGGTGCTGCTGGCAGCGCGGCGGCTGGTGCACCACGGGTCAACGGCGCCGTGCCCGCCGTCCGACCGGGCCCGCGTGACCCGGTTTCGCGCGGGGGTGACCCGCAATGACGGACGCCCAGGCAGCGGCCACCGTTCAGTTCGGTCGCCTCGAACGGCGCGGCCTGCTCCTTGGCCTGTCCGTGGCGCAGACCGCCGCCCTCTCCGTCGTCCTGGTCGTCGTGGTGGCCGCCGAGTACGTCGCCGGCGTCGTCGGTGTCCTGGTCGCGGCGCCGCTGTGGGCGATCCCTGCGGCGGCGGCACTGGTCCAGGTGGCCGGCCGCCCGGTCCTGTCCTGGCTTCCCGTGGTGACGCATTGGGGCGTGCGCCGCGCGCTGGCGCAGCACCGGTACCTGGTACGACCGAGCCGGGTCACCGCCTCCCAGCTGGAGTTACCTGGCATCCGGGCGCGCCTTGCCGTCATCGACGGCCCGAAGACCGGTGCCGCCCTGGTCCATGACCGCTCGGAGTCGACCATCACCGCGATCCTTTCGGTCAGCGGCAGCGGTTTCCTGTTGGCCGAGCCCGGTAGCCAGGACCATCGCGTTACTGGGTGGGGGCGCCTGCTCGCGGGCCTGTGTCAGCAGCCCGCCGTGGTGCGGGTACAGGTCCTGGCCCGCTGCGTCCTCGGCGGCGCAGCACCGGTGCGACGGTGGTGGGCCGAGCATGCCCTCACCAACGCGCCCTGGGCGGCTCGGGTGCTCGCCGAGCTGGTCGCCGACGCCGAACAGGTCAGCGACCGACACGAGACCTTCCTCGCCCTGGCGATCCGCACCCCGAAACCCGGCCAGCGAGGCGGGTCGAGCGCATCGCTGGCCGTGGTCGAGCGACAGCTCACGGCGGTGGCCGAGGCGGCACGGGCCGCCGACCTGGACGTCCACGGGTGGATCACGAGCCGGCGGCTACCGGTGTTGCTGCGCGCCACCTACGACCCGCAGGGCGCAGCCCGCGCCGACACCGGCTCCCTCTCCGAGGAAGGACCGCCGCCGGTGCTCGTGGGTCCGGCGGGTGTGCAGGAAGCGTGGGCGTCGATCCGCACCGACAGTTCACATCACGCGGTCTACTGGGTGGTCGAGTGGCCACGCAGCGCGGTGCACGCCGGGTTCTTGCAGCCACTGCTCCTGGCGCCCGGTGCCCATCGCGCGCTGTCCTTGACCGCGCAGCCCCTACCGCCCGGTGTGGCGTTGCGGGAGATCCGCCGGGCCAGGGTCGAGCACGCCGCCGACTCCGCCCAGCGGGCCCGGATTGGCCAGCTTGAGGACGAGGCGACCAGGGCCGAGGTGGCCGACGTCGTGCGCCGCGAGCAGGAGCTTGTCGCGGGGCACGGGGATCTGCGGCTCGTCGGGCTGCTCACCGTTAGCGCCCCAACTCTGGTCGAGTTGGACGCCGCCTGCGCGGCCACCGAGTCGGCTGCGGCGCAGGCGATGTGCGAAATCCGGCGCCTGGTTGGCCAGCAGGGCCAGGCGTTCACCGCGGCGGCGGTGCCGCTGGCCCGGAGGGTGTCGTGACGGCCACCGGGCGGGCTCGCTGGCGGACCTGGCTGCCGCTGCGCCTACCCGCGCATCGGGCCAGCTCGGCGACCCTGGCCGGCGCCTACCCCTTCCTCACCACGGCGCCGCTGGATCGCGGCGTGTACGTCGGGGTTGATGCGTTCACCGGCAGCCCGTTCTGCTTCGACCCGTGGACGCTGTACGGGCAGGGCCTGCTGACCAACCCCAACGTGCTGCTCGTTGGGGTGATCGGGCAGGGCAAGTCCGCGCTGGCCAAATCGTTGGCCGTGCGCTCGATCGCCGCCGGGCGACGGGTCTACGTGCCAGGCGACCCGAAAGGCGAGTGGACGGCGGTCGCCGAGGCCGTGGGCGGCCAGGTGATCAGCCTCGGCCCGGGCCTGGCCACCCGGTTGAACCCGCTCGACGTCCCCGGCGCCGGCCAGATCCAACTGCTCGCCACCCTCGCCGAGACCACCCTGGGCCGGGGCCTGCGTGCCGCCGAGCACACCGCACTGGACGTCGCCCTGACCGCCGCTGCCCGCAACACCAGCGGATCGGTCACCATCTCGGACGTCGTCACCGCACTGTCCGACCCTCACCCCGACGCGGCTGCTGATGACGCCACCACGGCTGGCGAGCGGTTGCAGGACGGGCGCGAGCTGGCGCACGGCCTGCGCCGGATGGTCAAGGGCGACCTGGCCGGCCTGTTCGACGGGCCGTCCACCGTGGCCCTGGACGCCGGCGCGCCGATTGTGGTGCTCGACCTGTCGCGGCTGGGCACCCAGGACGACGCGCTGGCGATCGCGATGACCTGCGCCTCGGCCTGGCTGGAGGCGGCCCTGGTAGCGGGCGCGGGTCAGCGGTGGGTGATCTATGACGAGGCGTGGCGGCTGCTGCACCTGCTGCCGCTGATCCGGCGCATGCAGGCGCAGTGGAAGCTGTCCCGCGCCTACGGGATCGCCAACATCCTAGTGCTGCACCGGCTTTCCGACCTGGACGCGGCCGGGGCGCACGGCAGCCAGGTCCGTACCATCGCCGAAGGCCTGCTAGCCGACTGCTCGACCCGGGTGATCTACCGCCAGGAGAGCGACCAGCTCACCGCGATCGCCGGCGCCCTCGGGCTCACCGGCACCGAACGCGACCTGCTGACCGCCCTGCCGAAGGGCACCGGCTTGTGGAAGGTCGCCGACTGTGCCCACGTCGTCCACCACCGGCTGCACCCGGACGAAGCCAGCGTCTTCGACACCGACACGGCCATGCGCGGGCAAACCCCGGCCGGGGTAGAACCGTGAAGGCCACGGCGCTGGCCGAGGCCGCGACCCTCGGCTGTCTGCTGCTCGACCCCGCAGCCGTCCAGGGCCTCGCCGGGTGGTTGCGCGCCAGCGACTTCGCCGATCCCTGGCACGCCCAGGTGTATGCGGTCATCCGGGAACGGCACACGGCCGGTGAGCCCCTGGACGCGGTCAACGTCAGCCGGCACCTGCGCGACCGGTTGGGGCCACACCGAGGCGAACCAGTGCGACTGATGGATCTGTTGCAGGCGGCACCGCTCCGACCCCACCCAACCCGGTACGCGGCGATGGTGCTGGAGTCCTCACTGCGTCGCGAGCTGGTCGAGCAGGGGGTTCTGCTGCGCGCCGGCGCATTGTCCGCGGCACTGACCGGGCAGTCCCGGCCGGTCAGCACGGCCACCGCGATGGCCCAGGCGGCCCTGAGGGGCGGGGAACAGCGCTGGGAGCTTGCCTGCGGCCAGCCGCCGGCCGCCGTCCAGCCCACCCGCCCTGGCCTGGAACCGGTGCTACGCAACATGGACCGGGCCCTGGCAGCCGACCGGCTGCTGCGCGCCCACCCGGGACTGGACTCTGGCGAGGTCCGCGACCACGAACAACGCTTGGTGGTCGCGCTGATCCTGCACCCGAAACAGGTCCCCGATGCTGCCGGCTGGTTGAGCCCGGACGCGTTGACCGACCGGTCGTGGCGCACCGTGTATGCCGCGCTCATCGACCTGGTCGAACGCGGCGATCCGGTGGACGTCGTCACCGTCGCCTGGCAGGTGCAGCACGCTTCGCGCCGGCTCGGCCCCGGCCCCGACCCGGAGGTCCTGGTGCGGGCCGTCGAGGCGGCCATCCCCGAGGACCCCGGCTACCTCGCTCGCCTGGTCGCTGGTGACCTGGTGCGTCGCACCGCCGACTCGGCCGCCCGCGCACTGGCCACGGCCGCCGCCAACCCCGGGATCGACGTCCGGGACCTGTTCGAGACCGGTCGCCTGCTGGCCGCCAGCGTCCGCGCCGCAGCGGTCGCGTTGCCCGACCAGGCCGGCGAGGGGTCACCGGCTCGGCGGCTGCAGGCAGTGCGCTGCCAGCCGGCGGGTTCGACGCCGGCGCTGGTCGCACCGGTGGCCGGGTGAACCCCGCGGCGCGGGCCCGTGCCGGCACGCCGGCTGGTGGCGGGCCGGGGAGCGACCCGGTGGATTGGGCGCTGGCCGGCCTGGCTGGGTTGTTCGCGGTCGGGAACGTGCTGTGGGTCGGCGCGG
>DAIETC010000096.1 GCA_027345905.1 Kineosporiaceae bacterium
TGCGTCCGCGCTGGCGCAGCGGGACGAGCCAGGCGCCGGTTGGGCGGCCACGGACCGCCCGCTTCGAGAGCTGCACGACGTGCTGCTGTTGGACCTGGACGGCGTGGTGTACGTGGGTGAGCACGCCGTCCGGCGTGCACCTGCCGTGCTCGCCGACGCCCGGGCAGCTGGCCTCCGGCTCGCCTTCGTGACGAACAACGCTTCTCGAACCTCGGCCTCGGTGGCGGAGCACCTGAGCCGGGTCGGCGTCGTGGCCAAGGCCGAGGACGTCGTCACAAGTGCGCAAGCCGCGGCGAGGATGCTGGCCCAGCAGCTGCCGCAGGGGTCGCGGGTGCTGGTCGTCGGGGGCGCCGGTCTGCTCGAGGCCGTTACCGAGGTCGGCCTGGTGCCTGTCGGCTCCGCCGACGACCAGCCTGCCGCCGTCGTGCAGGGTTTCGCACCCGAGGTGGGCTGGTCGATGCTGGTGGAGGCGTGCGTGGCCGTGCGGGCCGGGCTGCCTTGGGTGGCGACGAACCCGGACGTCACGCTGCCCACGGCCCGGGGCCTGGCGCCCGGTAACGGCGCGCTCGTCGACGTGGTGCGCCGCACGACTGGCGCCGAGCCGACGGTCGCCGGAAAGCCCTTCCGGCCGATCCTGGACGAGGCGGTGCGCCGCACGGGTGCGCGCCGTGCCCTGTTGGTGGGCGACCGGTTAGACACCGACATCCAGGGGGCGAACACTGCCGGGCTGCCCAGCTTGCTTGTTCTGACCGGTATCACGGGGGTACACGCCCTGCTGGGGGCACCGGCATCCATGCGGCCGACGTATCTGGGCGCCGGAATCGAGGGTATCGAGCAGGCACAGCCGGCCGTCGCCCTGCAGGAGGGTTGGTGGCGCTGCGGGCAGATGCGGGCCCGGCTATGGCACGGACGGCTCGAACTCGAGCCGTCCGCACCGAGCGACGAAGGCACCGGGCAGGCACTTGACGCGCTGCGGGTCGCCTGCGCGGCGTTCTGGTCGGGTGGCACGGATCCGCAGTTGCCCGAGGCGGCGCGAGCGCTCGGGCCATGGTCGGCGCCGCACGGTTGGGACCGGTAGCGTGGGTTATGGCCGCGCCTTTGGCGCAGCCTCGATGTGACCTGGGGTGATCACGATGCTGAAGGCTTATCTGCAGGCCATGGCCGATGTCGGCGAGGGTGCGGCCCGTCGCGCCGCGCAGGCAGCTCGCCAGACCCTGGCCGGTTCCCCCGGCGCGGATCCGCTGGCGACCGGAGCGGGTGTAGACGAGTTGGCCGGGCAGGGCGCCGCACTCGTGCACGAGCTCCTCACCCGTACTCGCCGCCAGCGCGAGGCGCTGCGCGACGTCGTCAGGGCCGAGTTCGAGACCCTCGTGTCGCAGTCAGCCGGGCAGGAACCCACGGCGCTGGCGGCGCAGCTGGCCGCCAGCCGGGCGCGCGTCCGCGAGCTCGAGCGCGAGCTGGCTGCGGCAAGAGGTGTCGGCCCCTCGGCGCGGTCCCCACGCCCGGCCCCGGTGCCCAGGGCGGGCGCGGCAAGAGCGCCCAGCAAAGCCGCCTCGGCCAAGGTGACACGCAAGGCCGCGCCGGCCAAGGTGACCAGCGGGGCCGCCCCAGTAAAGGTCTCCAGCAAGGCCGCGCCGGCCAAGGTGACCAGCGGGGCCGCTCCAGTAAAGGCCTCCAGCAAGGCCGCGCCGGCCAAGGTGACCAGCAAGGCCGCGCCGGCCAAGGTCACCAGAAGGAGTGCCCGCACAGCGGCGGGTGCGGGCCTGGTCCCCGACCCCGGTGCCGGCGGCACACCGCTTGGCGCGCAGCGCGCTGGCGCCCGCCCGGCGGGAACGGGCGCGCGGGCGTGAGCGAGGACGCCGCGGCCCCTCGGCCCGCGCTGGATCCGGGTTCGTCGCCGACATCGCCCGACGCCCACGTTCCGCACACCGGCGACGAGGCGCTGGACGCTGCCCTGGTCGAGCTGGCCAACGTGGCTGGCCTACCGCTGGACGCGCAGGTGCAGACGTACGTCGGCGTGCACCGCGCCCTGCAGGCCCGGCTCGCAGATCTCGAGGGCTGATGTCATTGCCGGCCAAGCCTGTCCTGACGCAGCCGTGAGATCGCATTCTGTGCTGGTGCGGCTGTGATGGCCCAGATCGACCGCAACCGACTCGACGTCGAGCTGGTGCGCCGGGGTCTCGCGCGGGCACGGGGCCACGCCCACGAGCTGGTCGCGGCCGGCCGGGTGCAGGTGGGCGACCGCTTCGCGCGCAAGTCCAGCGAGCAGGTCGACGCCAAGGCCCAGCTGAGCGTGCAGCCTGGGCCAGGGCCGCAGTACGTCGGTCGCGGAGCGCTCAAGCTGGCCGGGTTCCTGGACGAGTTGACCAGCGCGCAGGCAAACGGGCTGGTGGTGGGCCGTCGGTGCTTGGACGCCGGGGCGAGCACTGGCGGTTTCACCCAGGTGCTGCTGGAGCGGGGCGCCGCCCAGGTCGTGGCAGTGGACGTGGGTCGCGACCAGCTGGCCGCGCCGTTTCGCGCTGACGAGCGCGTGGTGAACCGCCCTGGCACCAGTGTGCGAGGACTTGGCCCAGCCGACGTCGGGGGTCAGGTCGACCTGCTCGTCGCCGACCTGTCGTTCATCTCGCTGCGGGTCGTGTTGGCGGAGCTGTCCGGGCTGGTCCGGCGCGGAGGCGACCTGTTGGTTCTGGTCAAACCGCAGTTCGAGGTGGGGCGCGAGCGACTGGGGTCAGGCGGTGTCGTCCGGGACTTGGCGCATCGGGTGCAGGCCGTGCTGTCCGTTGCCCGGGCCGGGGTGGACCTGCACGGTTTGGCGGTGCGCGACGTACGGGCCAGTCGGTGGCCGGGGGCGAGCGGCAACGTGGAGTACTTCCTGTGGCTGAACCGCCAAGCCCGCGCACCGCTGTGCGAGGACGAGCTGCAAGCGCTGCAGCATCAGGTGGAGCACGTCGTCCAGCGCGGGCCCCAGTGACGTCGTCGGCCAGCCCCGCGCGTCGGGTGCTGCTGGTGGCACACACCGGGCGCTTGGAGGCAGTGTCGGCGGCGCGCGAGATGCTCAGCCGGCTGGTCGACCTCGGGCTAGCCGTGTCCATCCTGCCCGAAGAGGCGCCCGAGCTGGGCGGCGGCAGTGGCGCGGCTGGGTTTGGCGCCGGGGTTGACGTCGGCGTTGACGTCGGTCGTGGCCTACTGGACTGGGACCACCCCGCGACGGCCCGGGACAGCCCCGCGGACGGTTGTGAGCTGGTCGTTGTGATGGGCGGCGACGGTACGATTCTGCGCGGCGCCGAGCTGGTGCGCGGCACGCAGGTGCCGCTGCTGGGGGTAAACCTGGGCCACGTGGGTTTCCTGGCCGAGAGCGAACGCGAGAACCTCGCCGAGACCGCCAAGCGCATCGTCGAGCGCGACTACGAGGTCGAGGAGCGCATGACGATCGATGTCACCGTGCTGGTCGAGCGCCAGGTCGTCGCCCGCTCGTGGGCCTTGAACGAGGCGAGCGTCGAGAAGGCATCCAGCGAGCGGATGCTGCAGCTGGTCATCGAGGTCGATGGCCGTCCGCTGAGCACCGTGGGCTGCGACGGCGTGATCCTGGCGACCCCGACCGGTTCGACGGCGTACGCCTTCTCGGCCGGCGGTCCGGTGGTCTGGCCGCAGGTCGAGGCGCTCTTGCTGGTGCCCAACGCCGCCCACGCCCTGTTCGCCCGACCGCTGGTGGTCGCGCCGACGTCCCGCCTGGCCGTGGAAGTGCTGGGGGAGGGGCCGGGCACCGGCGTCATGTGGTGCGACGGGCGGCGCCGGTTCGAGCTGGCCCGCGGCGCTCGGGTCGAGGCCACCCGCGGCGCCGTGCCGGTACGCCTGGCGCGCCTGGTCGGCGGTCCCTTCACCGACCGGCTGGTGGCCAAGTTCCGGCTCCCCGTTCATGGCTGGCGCGGTCAGGGGCCGGCCGGCTCCTAGGCTGGCGCCGTGCTGGAGGAGATTCGCATCCGCGGGCTGGGCGTGATCGGCGACGCCCTGCTCGAGCTGCACCCGGGACTCACCGTCGTGACCGGCGAGACCGGCGCGGGAAAGACCATGGTGGTTGCCGGTCTGGGCCTGCTTCTCGGCGGGCGCGCGGACGCCGG
>DAIETC010000115.1 GCA_027345905.1 Kineosporiaceae bacterium
CGAGGGCGGCTCCGACGGCTACGTGATCGGCTTGGAGCTGCGGCACGGCCAGGACCGGGAACAGGCCGCGCTGGCGCTGACCCTGTTCGCCACCGGCGCGCGTCCGCATCTGGTGGCACCCAAGACTCCCGAGCCGAGCGAGCACCCCGCGCCACTGGCGCGGCCGGCACTCGCGCAGGAGCTCGTCCACTGAGCCCGACCCGGGCGGACGAGTCAGCCTGTACGCCGGGTCCTGTCCCTGCGCGCGGTTGCCCCCACGCAGGTGGCGACCATCCATCTCGGCGTGCTGTTGCCAGCGCGCTCTAGCGGTCTACCCGAGAGCTCGGGCGGGCCGCCCTCGAACGCTCTCTGTCTGACCTTGCTCCAGGTGGGGTTTACCGAGCCGCTGCCGTCACCGGCAACGCTGGTGGTCTCTTACACCACCGTTTCACCCTTACCGGGCCGCATGCGCGGCCTGGCGGTCTGTTCTCTGTGGCACTTTCCCGCGGGTCACCCCGGGTGGGCGTTACCCACCACCTTGCCCTGCGGAGCCCGGACGTTCCTCGGCAGCAAGGCGTGCGCCCCGCCGACGCGGCCGCCCAGCTGACTCGTCCGCTCGCCCATCCTAGGGCCTGGATTCGCGCGGCTGCTTCTTGCAGGAGGTCTCGAACCTCGGGCGCCCCGGACGACGAGCACCTGCACCCCGACGTCGAGGTCCGCCCAGACTGCGTCGGCGGTCACCGCCACGCCATCGGGCAACCCGTGTGCGAGGGCCAGGCAAGCCCGGTCGCCCAGCGACAGGCCATTGGCACGTCCCGCTGGCCACAGACGCGCGGCAGCCTCGGCGTCGCTGCGCAGAAACGGCACTACGGTTGCCCCCAGCCCCAGCAGGCCACTGCTGATCGCAGCCGGGTCAGGAACTCCGCGCTGGGCAAGCTTCTGCACGACCTCCGACCAGTTCACGGCGCTAATGACCGACCCCTCGACGGACCGAGCCAGTGTCGTGCCCAGGCTCTCGGTACAGCAAGGTCAGCACTGCGGAGGCATCAAGCACCGCGGTCATGGCCGGTCGTCCTCAGCGGCTGCTTCTGCCCGTCGCTCGACGAGCAGCTCGCCCACGGGAGTGTGCGACGCTCCGACGCCGGTCGCCGCCTCGCGGACGAGCGCCTGCAGCCGCGCCAGGAGATGTTCGCGTCGCTCCAATACGAGCCGGCCCTGCTCAACATAGGCCACCACCGTGGAGCCCGGGGCGAACCCCAGCTCGTCACGCAAAGAGACGGGTATCGTCACTCGCCCTTGTGGATTGACCCGAAGTTCTGAATGTGTCACTGCCGCAGTATCTGACATGCCATCTGTTAGGTCGAGGAATGCCTGTGGCCGCGCCCTACTACGCTCTGCGCGTGCTCGTGCTGCTGCCGCCCTCCGAGGCGAAGGCGAGGGACGGCGTCCGGCGAGGGGCCCCGGTCGACCTGCGTTCGCTGTCCGGGCGCGAGCTGACCGCGGCCCGAGAACACGTCCTGGGACGGCTGATCGAGACCTCCGGGTCCCCGGATGCGCTGCGGCGCTTGGGCGTGGGGGCGACTCTGGCCGGCGAGGTCGAGAACAACACCCGGTTGCGCCAAGCGCCGGCGCGCCGGGTCAGCGACCTCTACACCGGCGTCCTGTACGCCGCACTCGGCCTGCCCGACCTGCCGTCAGCGGCGCGGGTGCGCGCTGCTCGCCAGCTCCTGGTCGTGTCCGCGCTCTGGGGTGCGCTGCGCGTGCACGACCGGGTACCTGCGTATCGTCTGTCCATGGGGGCCGACCTTGCCGGCCTTGGCCCACTTGCGGCGTTCTGGCGCCCCCGCCTCGGCCCGGTGCTGGCCCGCGCCGCCGGGCAGGGCATCGTCGTCGACTGTCTGTCTGGTGCCTATCGCGCCGCGTGGACGCCGTCGCCTGAGCTGGCCGAGCGCACGCTCGCCGTGCGGGTGGTGCGCGAGCAGGGCGGCCAGCAGCGCGCGGTGTCGCACCTGGCCAAGCTCACCAGGGGCCAGGTGGTGCGGCACCTGTTGCTGCGCCCGGGCAGCCCACCTCGCTCGCCGGCCGCGGCCGAGGCCGCGGTGCGCGAGGCGTTCGAGTGCCAGCTGGTTGCAGGCCCCGGCTCATGGCGCCTGGACGTGAGCGTGCGCGAAACGTCTTGGCCCTAGTGGCTGGCGACCTGGTCGACCGTGTGGCACCGGTCCTGGTGTTCCTCGTCGCCATCACCGTCGTGGCCGAGCTCAGCGACCGGGCAGGGGTCTTCGCGCTGGCCGCACACCGCGCCGCGGTGCTGGCGCGCGGGCGAATGTGGCGGTTGTGGGCGCTGGTGGCCCTGCTGGCCACGGCGGCCACCGTGGTGCTGTCCCTGGACACGACTGCCGTGTTGTTCACCCCGGTCGTCCTAGCCGTGGCGCGCCAGCTGCGGCTGCCGACCGGCCTGCTGGCGATGACGACGGTGTGGCTCGCGAACACCGCCTCCTTGCTGTTACCGGTGTCGAACCTGACCAACCTGCTCTCGCTGCACCGCATGCAGGCACTCGGAATCAGCCTCGGGGGCTACGTCCGGCTGACCTGGCTACCCGCAGTGGTCGCGGTCGTCGTGACCCTCGTCGTCCTGGCGGTCTTGTTCCGCGGCGACCTGGGCTCGTCGTACGCCGTACCGCCGGCCGTCCTTGTGCCAGACCGGTTCCTGCTGCGGGCCAGCGCCACGGTGTGCCTGCTGCTGGGGCCGGCGTTCGTCAGCGGCGTGAACGTGGCCTGGCAGGCCAGCGTGGCCGCGCTCGTTCTGGTGGCCCTGTTCGCCGTTCACGACCGCGGGGCCCTTGGTGTCGCGCTGTTGCCCTGGCGGATCGTGCTGGTCGTTGTGGTGCTGTTCGTCGGGATCCAATGGCTGAGCGCACACGGCCTGGCCATGTGGCTGGCCCGGTGGGCCGGCACCGGCGACGGGTTCTTTGCCTACCTTCGGCTGGCCACTGTGGCGGCACTGGGCGCCAACGCCGTTGACAACCTGCCGACCTATCTGGCCCTCGAGCCGGTCGCGGACAGCTCCGGGCCGCGGCTGGTCGCGCTCCTGATCGGCGTGAACTTCGGGCCGTTGCTGACCTTGTGGGCCTCGCTGGCCACGCTGCTGTGGCGTGAGCGCTGCCGTGCAGGCGGGGTTGAGATCGCCTGGTGGCGATTCGCGGGGCGAGGACTGGCGCTCGTGCCGGCGCTGATGGTCGCCTGCTGCGCCGCCCTGGCGCTCAGTGCCTGACCGACGCGGTCTGCTCGGCGAAGGCTCCCTCGAGGCGTTCGACCAGAGCGCGCAGCGAACCGACCTCGCCGGCCCCGAGGGCCGGTTGCAGCCGCTGCAGCAGGACGGCGCCGCGACGGGCACGCAGGTCGCGGACCAACGCCACCCCGGCCGAGGTCGGGCGCACGAAGGCCGAACGCCGGTCCGCCCGATCCACCTCACGCAGCAGGTATCCCTGCCGCTCGAGGGCCGCAGCAAGACGGGACAACGTGGCCGCGCTCACCTGTTCCCTGACGGCCAGGTCCCCCAACCGGATCGAACCCGCGTCCACGACGCTGGCC
>DAIETC010000123.1 GCA_027345905.1 Kineosporiaceae bacterium
GTTGAACACCCACAGGCTGTACCGCCGACCCCAGTTCAGCACCAGCCGCAGCGGGTACGGCGCCGCCTGGGCAAGCGCGCCGACACGCGGCGCAGGCAGCTCGATGGGCACCGCGCCACCCTACTGCCGCGACCGCGCCGGCCCGGTTCACCGCCCGCCCGCCGCCCCCGCCGAGCCGGGGATCTGCAGGCGGCACCCAACCGCAACGACGGGCAGAAGTCCGCCCGCGCCGCCGGCGTCGTGCTCAGCCGGCTCGATCCCTGTCGCTTCTGCCCGCCGTTGTGGCGGCCAGTAGCTCGCAGCGCCGGGTCGAGGCGCCCGGTCGGCGTCGGGCGGCTGGACTCAGACCCAGCGCAGCAGTCCGCGCCGCCAGGCGTGCGCGAGCCCAAGTGCCAGCACCCCGATGAACACGCCCATCTCGGCCAGCGACTTCCAGCCGAACCCGGGCAGCGCCAGGACCGTGGCCCACGGCAGCAGGTACATCGCATCGACGGCGAACACCACGTACAGGTAGGCGTACAGGTAGTAGCGGATGTTCGTCTGCGCCCAACCCTGGCCGACCGGGTCGACGCCGCACTCGTAGGTCAGCAGCTTCTCGCGCGTCGGCGCCGTGGGCCGCAGCAGCCGGGTGCCCTCAGTGCCGGCCACGAACAGCGCCACGCCAGACAGGACGACGAGCCCGGCGACGGCGTACGGCGGCAGCGGGCTCACGCCTCGACCGTACCGCCACCGTCCCGATGGCCTTGCTCACCTACGATGAGGCCGTCCACGGCGGCCGTCACGAAGGCAAGGTATGAGCAGCGCGGAACGGGTGCGGCCGCCAGGACGCGCGGAGCCGACCAGGTGACGACCACCTCGTCGCGAGCCGCTGCCGCGCAACGCACGCCGGCCCAGGCCTCGGTGCGCCGAGGGACGGCCTTCGGTGCCGGGGCGTACCTGCTGTGGGGCTTGTTCCCGCTGTACTTCCACCTGCTGCTGCCAGCGGGGGCCCTGGAGATCCTCGTGCACCGGGTGGTCTGGTCGCTGCTGCTGTGCCTGCTCGTGGTCGCCGTGCTACGCGACGTGGCCTGGGTGCGGCCGCTGCTCGCCGCACCTCGGCGGCTGGTGCGCCTGGCCGTAGCCGCCGTGTTCCTCGCCCTGAACTGGGGCGTCTACATCTATGGCGTGAACTCCGGGCAGGTGGTCGAGACCTCGCTCGGGTACTTCATCAACCCGCTCGTGACGGTCCTGCTGGGGGTGTTCCTGCTGCATGAGCGCCTGCGGCGCCTGCAGTGGGTGGCGGTCGCGCTGGGCGCTGTCGCGGTGGTCGTGCTCACCGTTGACTACGGGCGCCCGCCGTGGATCGCGCTGATCCTCGCCGGTTCGTTCGCGACGTACGGGCTGATGAAGAAGCGCATCGGTGTCGACCTCGGCGCGCTCGCCAGTCTCACCACCGAGACCACGCTGCTGTTCCCGTTCGCCCTCGCCGCCCTCGTCTGGCTGGAGGTGACCGGGCGCGGCACGCTGACGGGACATGGCGCTGGCCACGGACTGCTGCTCGCCTCCACGGGGGTGGTCACGGCGGTGCCGCTGCTGCTGTTCGCCGCGGCAGCGCGCAGGGTGCCGCTCACCACGATCGGGTTGCTGCAGTTCACGACGCCCGTACTGCAGCTGCTCTGTGGGGTGCTGCTGCTCGGCGAGTACGTGCCGCCCTCGCGCTGGGTCGGCTTCTCCGTCGTGTGGCTCGCCCTGCTGGTGCTCAGCGTCGACTCGGTGCGCTCGGCCCACTCCCGCTCGCGGACGGCACGCAGCGGCGTCCCGGCTGAGCTGGCACCGGCGCCGCCGGCATGAGCGCGCCCCACTCTGGGGCGGATTACCACCTTGCGCCATGGCCGCAGGGTGCCCCAGTGGCCGCCAGCAGGCCGCAGGGTGCCCCAGTGGCCGAGCGGGTGGCCGCAGGGTGCCCCAGTGGCCGAGGGGCTCAGGCGTCACGCTGGACGACGGCAGCGGCCAGGTCCTGCAGGGCGGCCTTGATCGGACCACCTGGCAAGGGGGCCAGGGCCGCGCCAGCCTGGTCGGCCCAGCGCTGGGTCTCGAGCCGGGCCTGGTCGAGCGCGGGGTGGCGGCGCAGCAGGTCCAGGGCCGCGGCCAGGCGGGCATCGTCGTCCAGCGTGCCGGCGAGCAGCTCGAGCAGCTGCGCGTCGGCGGGGTCGTCGGCCCGGCGCACCAGGAGCACCGGCAAGGTCGGGACGCCTTCACGCAGGTCCGTGCCCGGTGCCTTGCCGGACGCCTCGGCAGGTGAGGCCAGGTCGATCAGGTCGTCCGCGAGCTGGAAGGCCACGCCGAGGCGTTCGCCGTAGCTGCGCATGACCTCGACGGTGCCCTCGTCGCACCCGGCGAACCGGGCGCCGAACAGGCCGGCTGTCGCGATCAGCGACCCGGTCTTGTCGGCGAGCACCGACAGGTAGTGCTCGACCGGGTCGCACCCGGACGCCGGGCCCACCGTCTCGCGGATCTGGCCGGCACACAGCCGCTCGAAGGTGCTCGCCTGGATCCGCACCGCGTCGGCGCCCAGGTCGGCCACGACCCGCGAGGCCCGGGCGAACAGCAGGTCGCCGGTGAGGATCGCGACCGTGTTGCCGTACCTGGCGTTGGCGCTGGGCACCCCGCGGCGCAGCGCCGACTCGTCCATGACGTCGTCGTGGTACAGCGAGGCCAGGTGGGTCAGCTCGACCACGACGGCCGCCTTGACCACCTCCTCGGACGCCGGGGCCGGGGCACCCGGCCCGAGCTGACCTGCCAGCAGGGTGAGCAGCGGTCGCAGGCGCTTGCCGCCGGCCTGCAGCAGGTGGACCGACGCGGCGCCGATGAACTCGTCGACGTGCTGGACGGCCGCCCGCAGCCCGACCTCGACCCGCTCCATGTCCTGGTCCAGCGCGCGCGCAAACTGCGGGTCGTCCAGGGCGACGAAGGATCCCGGGACGCTGGTCATGGCAGGAACAGCGCGGAACGCCCGGCCAGGTCCAGCAGGGGGCTCGGCAGGACGCCGAGCAGGACGGTCATGAGCGCTCCTACCCCGATGGCCGCGATGGTGAAGGCGCTCGGGGAGACGACCGCGACCAGGTCGCCGTCGGGGTCGGAGAAGTACATCAGCACGATCACCCGGACGTAGAAGAAGGCGGCGACGGCGCTGGACAGCACGCCGACGACCGCCAGCCAGGTGCCGCCGTGGGCGATCGCCGCGGAGAACACCGCGTACTTACCGGTGAACCCGGAGGTCAGCGGAATGCCGGCGAAGGCGAGCAGGAACAGGGTGAACACGCCGGCCACCACCGGTGAGCGCCGGCCCAGACCCGCCCACTGGGACAGGTGGGTTGCCTCACCGGCGCTGTCGCGCACCAACGTGACGATGGCGAACGCCCCGATCGTGGTGAACCCGTAGGCCACCAGGTAGAACAGCGCCGCGGACAGGCCGCTGCGGTCGAACGCCAGCACGCCGGTGAGGACGAACCCCGCGTGCGCGATCGAGGAGTACGCCAGCAGCCGCTTGATGTCGGTCTGGGTCAGGGCCAGCACGGAGCCGAGCACCATCGTCAAGATCGCAACCGCCCACAGCACCGGCTCGAAGTCCCAGCGCGCGCCGGCCACCGCGACGTACAGGAACCGCAGCAGCGCACCGAACGCGGCCACCTTGGTGCACGCCGCCATGAAGCCGGTCACGGGGGTGGGTGCGCCCTGGTAGACGTCCGGCGTCCAGGCGTGGAAGGGCACCGCGCCGATCTTGAACAACAACCCGACGAAGACCAGCCCCACGCCCAGCAGCAGCAGGGCGTCCTGGCCGCTGCGCGCGGTGACGGCGCCGGCGATGTCACCGAAGTACAGCGAGCCGGAGAACCCGAACAGCATGGCCGCGCCGAACAGGAAGAAGGCCGACGAGAACGAGCCGAGCAGGAAGTACTTCAGCGCCGCCTCCTGCGAGAGCAGCCGGCGCCGTCGGGCCAGCCCGCTGAGCAGGTACAGCGGCAGCGAGAGCACCTCCAGGGCCACGAACATGGTGAGCAGGTCGCCCGCCGCCGGGAACAGCAGCATCCCGCCGACCGAGAGCATGGTCAGCGGGAAGACCTCGGTCTGCACCCAGCCGGCGCGGGCGGTCGCCGCCTCGTAGGCCGAACCGGGCACGCTCGCGCCGCTGGCGGCGAACGCGTCCCCTTCGCTGGCGCCGAACCGCTCGGCCATGGTCATGACGCCCAGGGCCGCGAGCACCAGGATGGTGCCCTGCAGGAACAGGGTCGGGCCGTCGACCACGACCGCCCGGGCCGCGGTGCTCGCACCGCTGCGCTGGGCTGCCAGGACGACGCTCACGAAGGCTGCGAGTAGGCCGGCCAGGGCGACACCGACCTGCAGCCCCCGCCGCCCGCGCCGTGGGGCGAAGGCCTCGACCAGCACTCCGACGACGGCCGCGGCGAACACGACCAGCACCGGCGCCAGCAAATGGTAGGAGATCGAGGGCGCGCCGAGGGCTGCCACGTTCACTTCACCTGCCCTTCGGCGGCGGGCGTGCCGGCCCGCGGGGGCGGGTCGCTCATGCCGATCTGCGTCATCGTGTGCCGCACCGCCGGGTTGATC